>NZ_JBEGDL010000008.1:0-257220 GCF_040813775.1 Ammoniphilus soli | reverse complement strand
ATAGCGCATTTTCTTCGTTTTGGGGGTAATGATGTGTTTTAGCTTGATGGGCATGCGGAAGTACCCCAAAGAATGGCAAAAGTCAAAAGACCACTGGGATGACATTTTCCCTTCTGTAGAAGTGACCTTTGATCTCAAGGCTTATGTCCGCAGGCCCGGCATGAATACAAACCCACAGGGATTGCCGGAAGATGAGGTGAAGAAAAAGTGATATGGGGAGCCGTGCTGGGAATTACGCTCGTGGTGGCTCTAATGGCTTTATACGAATGGCCTAAAATGCATCCGAAACAAAAAAAGGAAAAAGCTGCTTTCATCGCATTAGTGGCCATGGGGTGGGTACTCGGGGTGCTCCTGGTGTTCTTCCCGGACATGCCTGGCCCGACCAACCTGATTGAAACCCTGTTCAAGCCACTCGGGAAAATACTTGAATAATGGCTGATAGGAGGGAAGGGAAGGAAGATGATAGAGAAAGGGTAAATCTCTGCCTTTCAGATGTCGTTGTTGATTTATGCAAACATTGCAACCACAGCCCTTTTAATCGTGCCGGGCATTACCTACGAGCATGCCAAACGGGACATGTGGCTTTCCCCGATCTGGGGTTCCCTTTCCGGGTTTTTGGTGGTGTACCTTGTTTATCAATTACATAAGCTTTATCCCCATGAGACGCCGATTCAATACATGCAGCATATTCTGGGCCGGATTCCCGGTAAAGCAGTCGGCTTTGTCTATTTGCTCTTTTTCCTCTATTCGGGCGGGCTAACCCTTAGGCAGTATGGTGACTTCCTTGTGGGGGCGTTTCTCAATCAAACTCCGATGCTGATGGTTATGGGAAGTTTGGCGCTTTCGAGTGCCTTTGCCGTGCGTGCCGGCCTGGAAGTGCTGGCTCGGCTTTCGGATATGCTGATTCCGATTTTCTTCCTTCTTTGGCTACTTATTGTTCTTCTTCTGGTTCCAGAGTTGGAAGTGAAAAATCTGCTGCCCTTCATGGAGGTAGGAATCATGCCTTCGATTAGAGGATCGGTTGCCCCGCTATCCTGGAATATGATGTTCTTTCTTATTTCCTCTTTGCTCCCCTTTTTGACGGATCGGAAGCAGGGCATGAATTGGGGAATGTTTTCCGTAGTCATTTTGATGCTGACTATTGTGATTACTAATTTAGCCACTCTTCTACTGTTTGGCGGAACTACGGGGCAATTTGTCTATCCGGTGATGAGCGCTGCCAGGTACATTAGTTATGCCGGTTTTTTGGAAAATCTGGAGACCTTCGTTATGGCGATTTGGATAGGCGGGACCTTCATCAAATTGGGATTATATCACTATGTACTAGTCCTGAATACCGCCCAATGGCTGAATCTTTCCGATTATAAGCCGATTGTCCTCCCGTTCGCTTTGCTATTGACCCTCTTCGGGCTCTGGGTGACCCCCAACCTTCCTGAACTCGCTCATCACTTTAGCGTGTACAGTCCATTTGAACTTTTTACATTTTATATTCTGATCCCGGTTATTTTGCTGTTGGTCGCTTTATTTCGAAAGAGGTATCGAGAAAAAGGAAGGAAATAAGAAAGCGGATCGTAAGAGAACTATTTCTACTACCAAATCTTGAAAAAGCGTTTCATGCTATCGTAATCGAAAAAGGGCTGGAACCCAAAAACGTGTCTTGGTTCCAGCCCCTTGCATTTTTACTTGATCAAAAATCAATTACTCTTTTTACTGCAGCTTACTAATCTCCTCATCGATCATGCTTTTTTGCTTCTGCATTAAGAAGATCGCATCTTCGCTAATCTGACTCAGTTCTTGATATAGATTCTTTGATGAAGCACGATCTCCTTCATCCACTTCCGATAGAATTCGTTCTACCAATTCACGCCTGCGATGGCCGAGAGATCTTAAATGCTCGCCTAGTTCCTCCAGATGCTGGATATCCATGCCCTTCAGCTCCTTTAACGAATAACTGCTAACCTAAACTCAATTGTTGATCACAGCTTAAGTTTTGTCGAAGAGGTAAGCTTTATACATCCTCACCCATCTGCTTTCATTGACAACTCAACTCAATTCTTATTAACTATAAGTGATAGGGAATACTAGAATTTACTATTAGAAGTTTGGAGCTGCGAATTGATGTATCAAAACTTGGAAGAATGCATTCGCGATTTAGAAAGCAACGGGCATTTGGTTCGGATCCGTGAAGAAGTTGACCCTTATCTTGAAATGGCCGCCATTCACTTGAAGGTACACGAAGCTGGCGGTCCGGCCTTGTTATTTGAAAATGTCAAAGGCACGAAGTTCCGGGCGGTATCCAATCTATTCGGGACTGTGGAACGCAGCAAGTTCATGTTTCGCCATACATGGGAGGCAGTGCAGAACGTAATCTCCCTTCGCAACGATCCGATGACAGCGATAAAAAATCCATTTCAACATATTGGAACGAGCATGGCGGCTTTGAAAGCCCTGCCTTTTAAAAAATCGAATAGCGTACCCGTCGGCAGTCAGGAAATTAATATTTCAGACCTTCCGCTCATTCACCATTGGCCAATGGATGGCGGTGCGTTTGTCACCCTGCCTCAAGTCTTTAGTGAAGATCCGGAAAAACCGGGATTGATGAACGCCAACCTGGGAATGTACCGGATTCAACTGAGTGGCAATGAATATGAAATGAATAAGGAAATTGGTGTGCATTACCAGATTCACCGGGGGATTGGCATACACCAGGATAAAGCCACCAGACAAGGAAAGCCGCTGAAAGTCAGCATTTTTATCGGCGGGCCTCCGGCCCACACGTTGGCTGCTGTCATGCCCTTGCCTGAAGGTTTAAGCGAGATGACGTTTGCTGGACTTCTTTCCGGGCGCCGCTTTCGTTACAGCTATCTCGATGGCTATTGCATCAGTAACGATGCTGATTTTGTCATTACAGGAGAAATACACCCTGGCGAAACCAAGCCAGAGGGTCCTTTTGGCGACCACTTGGGGTATTACAGCCTGACCCATCCTTTTCCATTAATGAGAGTACATAAGGTATATGCCAGACCTAACGCCATTTGGCCGTTCACCGTTGTGGGGAGACCTCCGCAGGAAGACACCGCATTTGGAGATCTCATCCACGAGCTGACAGGGGATGCGATTAAACAGGAAATCCCTGGCGTAAAGGAAGTCCATGCGGTTGATGCGGCGGGGGTACATCCTTTGCTTTTTGCCATCGGCAGCGAACGCTACACGCCATACCAACAAGTAAAGCAGCCGGCGGAATTGCTTACCCTCGCTAATCGCATTTTAGGAACAGGTCAATTAAGCTTGGCCAAATATCTATTTATTACCGCAGAAGATCAACAACCTTTAGACACGCACCGAGAAGTCGAATTTATCACTTATATATTAGAACGAATGGATCTTCATCGGGACATCCATTTTTATACGAATACGACAATTGATACGTTGGATTATACCGGGACAGGATTAAATACCGGCAGCAAAGTCGTCTTCGCCGCTTATGGGGAGAAGAAACGAGACTTGTGCATCGAAACGCCTTCCATTTTCCGAGAATTGCGGGGGTATGAAAATGCCCAGTTGGTCATGCCGGGTGTTGTGGCGATACAGGGACCTGCGTTTACCGATTATGCCAATGCGGAGAAGGAATTCAAAGCTTTAAGCGATGCCATAAAGGAAAAAGGTTCACTGGCTGCATGTCCGATGATCATCGTTTGCGATGACAGTCAGTTTATTAGCGAAACGATCAGCAATTTTCTGTGGGTCACCTTTACGCGGAGCAATCCTTCGCACGATATTTATGGCGTCAATAGTTACTACGAGAACAAGCATTGGGCTTGTGACAATATCATTATCGATGCCCGCACGAAACCGCATCATGCACCGCCATTAATTCCTGATCCAACAGTAGAGAAGAACATCGAGCGTTTTTTTGTGAAAGGCGCGAGTTTGAGCGGAGTGAAGATTGGGTAAAAAAACACTAGTTATAGTGAAGGTACATCGGAAAACCTTTCCTTTAAAGTTGTGATGACTTTAAGGGGTGGTTTTCTTTTTTTTGTGTAGAAAAGGGGATAAATGAATACGCTTGGCTTGTCCTTGGGGATCCCATGCACTGAGGAGAGGGGCTGTCCTCATTGGATGCTCAAGTACATTATAGTAATAATTATTTGTAATCATTGTTGGTTCATGACAAGGTAACAATTGTTTGTGACTAAACTGGTTAAATTCGTGAGTTTGACTTTGTATTGGAGAGATCTTAAACATCAAAAAGGCTCATAATCTGGAGTCATTACAGCTTCATGAGTAAAACAGCTATTTTCGGGACCATTCATGTCTTATTACTTGGAATGATTATGTCTACGAGACTATACTGACCCTTTTTAGGACAAAAACTAAAGAGTTTGGGAGCATCTATGAGAAATTCGTGACTTTGCATTAAAATAAGGAACCCGTCTGCAAGGAGAGACGCTCCATTGCATTTGGTGATTCTCCCTAAATCTAAACTATAAAAAAGACTCAAGGATGCTTTTCAGCACCCTTTGAGTCTTTTTTTGCCTTTTATGCTGTGAATACGCGTTTACGGCCACTTCTAATCAGAATAGGGGCAACATCTTTACTGGCTTTTTTAGTGTTATTCTCTTCCTTGTAACAGTCAATACACTGACGATCATATTCTTCGATTTCAAAATTAGTAAGGGTTATTTTGCACGTTCTGCAGTATGTCTCTATATGCTCCATTTCATTTCCTACTTCCGCTTTCTATTTTATCTGTAAATTTTATATACTCTTACTATATCGCGTTTTTCGACATAGTTCAACGTTTAGTTCATTAAAATCTTTTAGTTCATTAAAATTATGAGATTACAAAAAATTACAATGCAGTTGTAAATCTAATCATAGTATCATAGAATATTGATTATTAAGTAAATTGAAAACAAAAGAAAAGGATGCCAACATGGATGATTTCATTCAAGTTCATGTTCAGTTGTATGGTGCAGTACAAGTAATGGCAGGCTGGGTGAAGCAAGCGATGAGGATTCCCAGGTCCTCTACAGTTGAAGATTTGTTCCAGATCCTATATCAAGCCGATCCATCCCTGAAATCCTTACTGTTGGGGGAGGAACAAGCGCTAAGCGCATTAGTTATGGTCAATTCAATGGACATTAAGAGGAAGGAAGGGGTCCGTACGGTTCTCGCAGAGGGTGATCGAATCGATGTTGTTGCTATGATCAGCGGAGGGTAGTCCAAGAATTTCATTGGTATTTCCACTAATAGAGGAGGAAGAGCTTATGCGAGGCGGATACATGGGACGGATGCTGTTTGTCAATTTAAGCACAAAAGAAATTCAAGAAGAATTACTCGATTTAGATTTGCAGCGGGACTTCCTGGGGGGATATGGGATAGGAGCAAGGATTCTATATTCTCGAATGAAACCGAAGGTTGACCCCATGGGACCCGAAAATATATTGGGACTTATCACCGGACCTTTAACAGGGACGCCAGCCATAACGGGTAATCGCTGGGTCGCTGTGGCCAAATCTCCCTTAACCCATACATGGGGGGATGCCAACTGCGGGGGGACCTTTGGACCCGCATTGAAAAGGTCCGGCTATGATGCGATTTTTGTGGAAGGACAGGCAGACTCTCCGGTCTACATTTATATTGAAGATCGTAACGTGGAAATTCGGGATGCTGAGCCTTTTTGGGGAAAAGAGACATGGGAAGCGGAAGCGATGCTGAAAACCGATCACGGGGGAACGAAGCCGGAAGCGGCCTTGATTGGCCCCGGAGGGGAAAAGCTATCGCTCATCAGTGCCATCATGAACGATGAAGGCCGAGCAGCGGGGCGTTCTGGACTCGGTGCAGTCATGGGCTCTAAAAAGCTCAAAGCGATTGTGGCCGGCGGCACCCACGAGATTCCTATAGCCAAGCCGGAAGAAATGAAGAAGGTGAGGCAGCAAGCCAACAAGGACATGATCAAGCGCCCCATTTGGAAGTTCATGAGCAAGTATGGAACGACAGGGATAACCGGCGGCTCCGCTATCTCTGGAGATTCTCCCGTACGCAATTGGGGTGGTGTGGGCATAACGGACTTCCCGAACGCAGATCCGATCGGAACTGGCCTTGTTGACCAATACAAGGAGAAAGCTTACGGCTGTTGGCGCTGCCCCATTTCCTGCGGTGCGATTGTGGAGGTGAAGGAAGGCCCTTACAAAGTCCGCGGACATAAGCCTGAGTACGAAACGACCGGAGGATTCGGAACGCTTCTGCTGAACGATAATCCGGAGTCGATTATTTATTTGAATGATTTGTGCAATCGCGCGGGGCTCGATGTCATCTCTGTAGCCGGAACGGTTGGCTTTGCCATCGAATGTGCGGAACATGGCATTCTAAGCCAAGATGATATAGGCGGCCTTGATTTGACATGGGGAAACCATGAGGCCATTGTTCAATTAGTAAAGGATATGATTGAGCGGAAAGGGATAGGCAATCTTCTTGCGGATGGCGTGAAAGTCGCTTCGGAAAAATTGGGGGAGCAATCGGAACCTTTTGCCATCCATGTCCATGGGCAAGAGCTGCCCATGCATGATCCTAGGCTTTCTCCGGGCTACGCTACGACCTATATGCTAGATGCCACGCCGGGCAGGCATACGCAGGGGGGAAGCCATATTATTGAGGAAGGGGCGAAGCATCCCTATCTTGGTATCCATGAATTGATTGCCGACAAATACAGCTATAAGGGAAAAGGGAAGAAACATAAAATCATGAGCAACTACATTCACACGGTTAACGCCGCAGGAATTTGCCTGTTTGGGGATTTTTGCTCAACGCCCGAAGATCTTGCCCATTTCCTCACGGAAGGAATCGGAGAAGAATATACAGCAGAGCGCATTCTCCAAATTGGAGAGCGCATTGCAGCCATGCGGACGGCATTTAATGTTCGCGAAGGCATCATTCCGACCAAAATCAAAGTCCCTGACCGGATGATCGGTGTTCCTCCCCAGACAGAAGGGCCGTTGCAGGGAGTGAAGATCGATCTTCGGACCCAAAACGAGGATTATCTAAATGAAATGGGATGGGATCCGGAAACCGGTATCCCGACTCCTAAAAGCCTAAGGCTTTTGGGCCTCAATGATGTAGCGGAGGATTTGCAGAAAATCTGATATTCCCTTCTTTCCTAGTCCAACGGGCTAGGCTTTTTTTTTTTTGATTAATGAGGATTTCCGGTATTAAAGCCCCCGCCTAGAACATCTGAGACATCTTCAATCGCAATAAAGGCTTTTCTATCAATCTCTCTCACTACCGCTCTTAATTTGGCCACTTCCAGGCGAGTCAGCACACAGTAGATAACTTGCGTTTCCTCTCTTTTATACCCTCCCTTGGCATATAACAAGGTTGTGCTTCGACCGAGACGGTCCATGATCGCTTGGGAAATTTCCTCGTATTCATTGGAAATGATCATGGCTGACTTCGATTCGTTTAAGCCTTCGACCACGATATCGATCAGCTTGAAGGCAATATAATAGGTAAACATCGAGTACATCGCCGAATCCCAGCCGAATACGAACCCAGCCATAAGAAAAATGAACACATTAGCCAGCATAATAATCTGACCGACAGGTATGCTCCACTTTTTGGAGACTAAGATTGCGACAACCTCCGACCCGTCTAAAGAACCTCCAAAGCGGATCACGAGCCCAACCCCTATACCTAAAATTAAACCGCCAAATAATACAGCCAATAATTTTTCTTCTGTAAAGGGTTCCGCATCATGAAAAAACGCCGTGGTCAATGACATCACGGTAATCCCATAAAGGGTGTAGAAACCAAATGATGTTCCGATCTGCTTAAATCCGAACAACAAAAACGGGAGATTGATAAAAAATAAGAATATACCTAGAGGAAGGTAAGTGAGCTTGGAAAGCATAATGGAGATCCCTGCGATTCCACCGTCGATAATATTGTTGGGCACTAGAAATAGTTCCAGTGATATAGCCATCAGGACGGCTCCTAAGGAGATAAATAGGATTTTCTGAATATGATCAGCTATGGCTGTCTTTTTAGATCTTCCCTTCATCAATTCAACCTCTCCTTGAACGCAATCTGTCGTTTTATCTTTTACATGACCATTCCATAACATACAGCATTAACCAATCCCGTTCCAGAAACTCAAAATGGCTGCCTTAAGCCAAGGCAGCCTTTGTTGAGCTAGGACAGGATTCTTTTTTCTCCCTGAATCCCTTGAATCGGTTGGATATTTTGCGAAAACTCCAATGTTCCCAGATAGTTGTTGCTTTCGTCGCGAACCGCAAAGTAGCGAATATAGGCGTATTTGTCGCGGAATTTAATCCAAAAGTCTTCGGTGTCTTTTTTTCCTGTTTTAAAGTCATGGAGCAGCTTTTCCACCACATGGACGCTTGCTGGCGGGTGGCAGTTTTGCACCGTTCTTCCGATAATTGCCTTGGTTCTGGCAAAGATCCGTTCTTTCCCGTGAGAAAAGTATCGCACAACATCATTTTCATCAATAAAGGTAATGTCCACTGGCAGGTGATTTAGCATGAATTCCAATTGCCTTAAGGAAATGACGCCTGTTTCAAATTTAATGACACCGCCTGGTATGGCTTCGCCTTCGGATAAGTTGGCCCGTTCCGGCTTCCAAACGCCTGCAGGTTCCGCTAAGCAAAATCCAATCTCATCGCTTTCATGCGCAATCTTAATCCATTCGTCTTCAGTAAGCTTTTGCAAAGACATGGGGAAAAGAATATTCTCTTCCTTGTAAATCATTTCACTTACTTCTTTCATGATGTATTGAAGGTATTTTTCGACGTCCCCTTTATCCCCGCTGTAGCTTAAGAGATTTTGTTTGAGTTGCTTAATGGCGCCACGAATCGCATCATCGACTCCCCACATGACTTTGGTTGGGCCGAAAATCCCATACTTCTCTAAATAAGGAAAGAGGAGATTCTCCTTGCGGCTGTAGTGCTTGTCGATATCCAAGAGAAGGTTTAAATCCTCTACTAGCTTCAGGATATTTTGCTGGCTATCTTCTTTCATAAATTGTTCGAAATGCAATTGGATTTTAAAGTTGACCAACCTGTCGATTTCTTTGTTTTCAAGTTTAAAGGTATGGATGGGGTGGCCTGGCTGGTCTTCGTCTTTAACCGGACCATGGATTTCCTCGATGGAGCCCTTAAAGACCGCAGCATGGACGGAGCAAAGGCGCTGGACCTCTTCTGCCGGGATGCCCTCTTCTTGCATTAGAGCTTGTTCCATTTGTGAAATTTCTTCAACGGAAACCGAACCCACTGCTTCTTCAAATTGCGCTTTGACTTCCTCTACACTTTTACCCTCATGTAAATTCTTAATGATTTGTTTAAGCATTTCCTGGCGGGCCGTTTTATCTATAGCAAGTTGTTCACGATTGTTAATGATCTCACTCATGGTCATGCTCCTTCCTGTTTTTAAAGGATCTTAAATGAAAATCTTTATCATGGCTTTAGTGTAATGGATTCTTAAGGAACAGGAAGTGATGAACATCACCAAATCAGAAATTAAAGCGTGGGATAATAAATTCATTCTATAAATACGAACTTACTCTAGGGAGGCCAAAGATGTCAGAAGGACGTATTCATTCGATTGAAACTACAGGGATGGTCGATGGTCCGGGTATTCGCTATGTGATTTTTACCCAGGGCTGTTTATTGCGCTGTCAATATTGTCACAACCCCGATACATGGGAGCTAGGCAGAGGCAAGATGGTATCCGTTCAGGAATTAATGAAGGATATCAAGGATTACATCCCTTTTATGAAATTTTCCGGCGGGGGGGTCACGGTGACAGGGGGAGAACCGTTGCTGCACGCCGAATACCTTACCCATCTCTTCAAGGAGTGCAATAAGCAGGGAGTCCATACATGCATTGATTCCTCTGGAGGATGCTTTAATCAAAGCACAAACTTTCTTCGTGTCCTGGACGAATTGCTGCAAGTAACGGATCTTATCCTGCTAGATTTAAAAATGATCGATCCTGAAAAGCACCGTAAGCTAACAGGGATGTCCAATGAACACATTCTTGAATTCGCCCGCTATCTGTCCGATAGGAAGATCCCCGTATGGATCCGCCACGTGTTAGTGCCTGGACTCACGGATGATGAGGAGGATTTGAGGAAACTCGCCGCCTTTATCCAAACTCTTGAAAATGTACAAAAGATCGAAATTCTGCCATATCATGAAATGGGCATTCATAAATGGGAGCACTTAGGGCTTGACTATGCCTTAAAAGGAGTAACCCCTCCTAGTGATGAAGTGGTGGCCAAGGCGAAGGAAATTCTGGCGGGTACTGCCTGATAAAGAGGAGAGTATGGGCACCTGGAGCTGGGATAACAGGAGAAAATCCGGTTATTTCGAAAAACGAGGCAGATTTAGATTGAGAAAAGTGAAATAATCGGAATTTCTCCCGTTATTGCGAGATCAGCGTACTCATCCTAAAGCGGGAGAAACATATGAACGAGAAAAGCAACGACAAAGAAAAGTGCCATTGACAAATGGTTGATGGCAGGTACAGCAAATTTATTGATTAACATCTCGTTCGCCTTATTACCGTTACTGTTTATTCTTTACCGATTAAAGAGTTTGCCGCTTCCAGTCCGAAATCTTGGATTGGGTATGGTTTGTTCCTGCTCCATTATCTTGTGCATGCTATTGCCTTTTCATATCTTTCCAGGCTATATTTTAGATCTACGAACCATTCCCCTTTTGATCGGCATCCTTTATGGCGGCTATGCTTCGGGAGCCCTTGCCACCTTAACGCTTTATCTATTCCGGTTTTATCTCGGAGGGGATGGTGTCTGGAATGTCCTGATCGTTTACAGCGCTGTCATTGTGTTGTTGTTCCTTTTAATTCCTATCTATCAAGAGTGGGATGAGTCAAGGAAAGTTATCAGCAGCACCTATATTGCTCTCATGACATCCATTCTGATGGTGATCAATACCAATTTTAGGGAAGGGTTGCCGCTAGAGGCCTTTGAACGAAATGGGAGGTTAGTTGAAGTAGGAGTTGCTCTTCTATTTAGTAAAAGGCTTTAAAATTAGGATTGATTTTAACTCTTGTTCCATTAGTGTTCATTATTCCTGTCCTTTCTTTTAAGATGCCAATCTTCAGCTAACGGGAATCGCTACTTGAATAACCTAATGTGTATTAATTCCCTCCCAATCCAGTAATGCTGGAACTAAAGAAGATAAAAATTTTTGGGAGGGGTTTGTTTTGAATCTAAGTGAATTTTGGAAGATTTTTTTAAGAGCCGGGAGGCTCTTATTCAATTAAAGGAAGAATAGTTCAATAGTGTTTTTTTGTAAATTAGCAATCAGATTTAAAAATAGCTCTAATGGGTAGTTTTTATTGGATAAGAATCAGTGTAGTCTATTAAATGACACTTGGACAACGTTTTACAAGGCGGAGGGAATTTTTATCCTAGTAATGAGAGGTTGCAAACAATATGGTTAGGAAATGGCTATTTTTTCTCCTTTTTTTGATCGTCATTATTCAGGAAGGAGTTTTTGCTCATGCATTGCTGGAACGAGCCAATCCAGTGCCGGACAGCCAACTTACCTCTTCTCCTTCTGATGTTACCCTCACTTTCAATGAGCGTTTAGAGAGAGAGTTATTTTATATTAAGGTGTTTAATAGCCAAGGGCGTCCAGTCACGGAAAACCCAACAGAAATGAGCCAGAATCAAAAAGAATTGCACCTGCCGCTTCCCAGTTTAGAGGATGATATTTATACCATCACCTATAGTGTGATATCGGCAGACGGGCATCCGATCCGGGGTTCATATGTTATCAGCGTAGGAAAAGCCCCTATTTCCGAAAAAACGGATCAAGTCGAGCACGTTCATGGTGAGCATGAAGCATCTACCCAAAGCGGGATTTTTGGAATCCGGACTTTTTATTTTTTTAGTCTTCTTTTGATCTCCGGGTGGATCGCCTGGGGAGATTTTCTTCCAAACGAATCAACAGAGCTCCAAAAAAGTTACCTAGAATGGACGAGTTACCTTCAAAAGGTCTACCTTTTCACGCTTTTGGCGATGATATTCGTTCAACTGGGGGATTTGTTGACAGATTGGGATTTAAATGAAATCACAGCTCTCTTGTTTAAAACGTCAACGGGACTTTCATTGACCCTCTCTCTTTTTCTTTCGATTTTAGGATTTTTTATCTTGCGGCGGAAGAAATGGGTGGATGCGATATGGGTCATTATGCTGCTGACAGCGAAAAGCATCAGTGGTCATGCGATGGTATTTGAACCCCCCATTCGAACGGTTCTTTTGGACATGGTTCATTTATTGGCAGCATCCATATGGACAGGTGGGCTATGCTATCTTCTTCTATTTTGGAAAAGTCACCGGGAACCTATCATGCGCTTTTTACCCCTATTTTCGAAAGCAGCGCTGGCAAGCATAACCGTATTAACGATTACTGGCACACTTTCTACTTTGATCTTTTTACCTAAATTAAGCGATATATTTAAAACAACGTGGGGCATATTGCTTTTGGTGAAAGTATGCTTGGTAGGGTTGGTGATCATTGTTGGGGCGATCCTCCGCCATGGGATAAAGAAAAAATCTATAGATTATATCAACTTCGGATTAAAAGTGGACGTTGGTTTAATGACTTTGATTGTTATTATTGTCGGGGTATTTACCTATCTAAGCCCCCTTCCACCCAATCAACCGTTGTATTGGCATGAAATGAGCAAAACGGAGCCTATGATCACAACTCAAATTACGCCTAATGTCCCCGGAATGAACCATTTTAGCGTAGATGTATCGTTAACCAAACCCGAACTCAAAATCTAGCATGTAGAGCTTTCCTTGACGTATCAAGAGGATCCGGAAATTGCGCCGATTAAGGTTCCCTTGAAAGCTGAACTTCCCCCTAAAAAAACATCTAGCGGAACAGAAGAACATCATTTTGTCAGCGATGGTCCATACCTGCCGTTTGAGGGGAATTGGACAGTAGAAGTGAGGGTTATGGATTCCGAGGATAATGAAACGGTGTATACCAAAGACTTTACAGTCTATTGAAATATAAGCTCTAATAAGAAAGGTTGATTTTATCATGAAAAAAATGACAAGTGTAATTTTCTCTTCTGTGTTAGCCATTTCGATGTTTGCGGGGATTGCTAGTGCTCATGTAACGGTGCAACCTAAAGAAACCACACAAGGGAAATATGAAGTGTTTACTGTTCGAGTTCCTTCCGAAAAAGAAGATTCTCCGACCACCAAAATAGAAGTCAAATTTCCGGATGGAGTTTCCGTTTCCCGATTCGAGCCAAAGCCCGGATGGACATATGAGCTGCAAAAAGATGAAACGCATAAAATTACGGGTGTAACTTGGACAACGGAAGGTGAAGGACTTTCACCAACGGAATTTACTCAATTTAACTTCCAAGGAAAAGTGAGCGATCAAGCAACCGACCTATCTTGGAAGGCGTATCAAACGTATAAAGATGGAAGTGTTATGGAGTGGGTTGGAGCAGAAGGATCTGAAAAACCCGCTTCCGTGACGATAGTGAATCCAAAGACAGCAGGTGAGGCATCCGATAGTCACGGTGCGCCTGCTGCCACAGCACCCCAAGCTGAATTGCCAAAAGAACAATCTTCCATCCTTCCGCTTTATCTTTCCATAGCTGCATTGGTTGCAGGATTGTTATCCTTAGGTATTTCTTTAAAAAAGAGAGCTTAAAATTTCGGAGGATTAGGGCAACCGTCTGCTGTTTCTATTTCATTATAGAACCAACAATATAAGTCTATTGTGTTGTATGTTGAGTCCGTTCCTGGTTTCGAGGAACGGTTTTTATTTTGGGTAAGACAAGAGATATTGTCTTCCATTAGAGGTTTACTTAAGTAAACGGAGATCGATTGTTCGACAAACTGGGTTACGATAGGGGGTTAAATATTAAGTAGAGGCAGTACAAAGGATAAAGCAATTAAGAAAGCAAAAAAAGATTTAGCTTATACAATCGCAGGTATTATTTACGATAATGATGTTGTACCTGTGCCTGTTAATATTCCTAACGATCAACTTTGTGAAGACATGGAAGTTATCGAGATTGAGACTTGTTACGAAGATTATAAAAAAGAAATAGATGAACATTTACTCGGTAGACACTGGCACATTGATTATTGGGACGAAGAACATGGTTCAATCAGTACCATTGGATTTCGGAATGAACTGGGGACATGGGATATCTATTTTTCCGAACATATAAGTGATGAGGAAGCAAAGATTCTGGATCAGCATTGTAAAAGAACTGATTCGCCTGATGAATGGCTCCTCTTTACGGTCCAATCAAGAAGTGAAGGTGAAGAAAAGGTATATAATTTCATTGAAAATGTACTTCTACCGATTCGTAGTAAAAAATAATGACTGCTTGTTAAGCTATCGGGTTTCGTTAGTTGAGGAACTAGTTCCATGCCTAGATTAACATTGGTTTTGATTTTTGGGGGCATAAGAGTAGAATACCTTTTATAACAGAAATCACATCTTCTATAACGGAGAAAAAGGAGAAATGTATGGCGGTAGGGAGCAAAATGGACAATGTAAAATACGGAAAGGACAGGAATGAAGATGATCAATAAAAAGCCGGTGAAGTTGGATGACCTAGTGGGAGAAATTGAAATACAAATAAATGGTACGTTTACATACATCAACACCCAAACAGGAGAGGTGATCACATTATCGGAAGAAGAGATCCGTGCGGTAGAACATGAGAAGCCAATCGAGAACTTTCCTGATTGGCAAAAAGAGAATATTGAAAAAGCAATAGAAATATTAGAGGATGAGGACGGGATCTACCTCGATTTCACATTAAGGAACGAGTACCATGAGTATGAAATTATGGAAGAATTTATTGGGACAGTTATTGAAGAAGAGATTCGAGAAGCCTTGTATGAAGCCATTCAAGGAAGAGGGGCATTTCGGAGATTTAAAGACGGGATCATAGAACATGGTGTTGAAAATGAATGGTATGAATACAAGAATAAGAAGATAAAGGAATTAGTCATTGAGTGGTGTAAAGAGCATGACATTGCAATAGAGGAATGAAGATCTATCCTTCGATCCTTGCATCATACTGGATAATCAATTGAATCAGAAAGCTATCAATTCCTTAAATGCCAGTGGATGAAATGGGAGCGACGGAATCAACACCATCGCTTCTTTTGATTTCCTTTCTGAACAAACGTGGAGTTTAGCGGAACAACAAATAAGTGTTATACTTTTTCTAAATATAGCGTTGGAGGTGGATAACTCTATGTACAGTTATCCAGAAGAACACGAATTACTTTCGTTGTTCGAGTGTGAACCAAAACTTTATGATGCCTATACAGAAAACTTGCCATTCTTTTATAACCAAGCAACATATGAGTTTTCTAACCAAACAGAACACTTTATCGTGACCCTCTCGCCTTCTTATGAAGAAGTAAGAATACAAGTCTCTGATGCATCATCTAATGAATTGTTAACTTATCTCGACCTAAAGAGAGTCGATAAATTTGAAATAGTGGCTGATAAGAAAGATCATTCAAGTGTCCTTTTAACGATTCAGAATGATGATACATTACAAACATTGGAGATTGATTTTAAACCGCGATTCAAGCTGATTCTTAAAGAACATAACATGAGATAGATAATCCATAAGATTTTGGTTAACCTGCTTACTGTACAAACGGGATTCTTTAGTTATAAAGTTTGAGGAGGATTAAAATGGCATTAGAACATGAGTTTTACCTCATCCCGAATACAGTAGATCTAGAACGATTTTGGATGTATAGAGAGAATAATTCTAATGTCATCGATAGTGTGATAATACATGATGACATTATTCTGTACGTTAGTGACACATTAAAATGGATTCCAAGTAAAAATCCATCTTTAAGTGGGATACCGAATGGTGTGGGGATTAACTACCACGGTGTGACTCTTTTTGATGAGGATTCTGCATATATCTTAAAAAGTATATTCTCCTCTTGGAGGGACTTATTTCAGGAATCACCGAAAGTATTAAAACTAACAGGGGAATTCGTAATGGTTGAGGGCGAGGAACATGCGGGTCATTATGAAGAGTTGGTTTTCAACCGAGATGAAATCATTGAGCAATTCGAAAAGATTATCTCATTTTCAGAGAGATTGGCTGAAGGTAAATTTTATTTATACCACTGTGGAATATAGAACTTTCTGTGATTTTTTTAATCCGCTAAAGGGAAGTAGAATGATAATAAGTTGTAACTTTCTTCTCCAATGGTCAGTCTAAATATTTAAACAATCATAAAGTTGAGGAGAGAGGGGCATACGACATGCGGAAATTTTATCTATTTATTGGTGTATTCCTAATGATAGGGTTATTAGCTTGTGCGAATTATTTATCAGCCCTTATTTCTCAAGAAGGAAATCCAATTCCATTCGCTACTGCAATAATAAAGTTAGATACAACCAATTCAGATATGATAAAGGTTACTGAACAACCCGATGAAATAACATATATTGCAAGAACCTCAAGTGGGAACAAACCATTCACTAATTTTATGAAAACAAAGGGATATCAATTTAAAGAGCAACTTGGTTCAGGATATATCTTCGAGAAGAATGGAGAAAAACTAATTGTATCTAGCAGACAATATACAGGTAACTATACAATCTGGCGTTACAGGCCAGCATCGGATTAAAATAAGACTTCTTCATTATTTCACTAAACATTCCTGTAGAGGCTAAGAAATAGCCTTTGCCAAAAAAGGAGCGCCTCGGTATGATGGGGGTGTGCACAGGGTCAAAGCCCTAAAAACCCATCAAGGAGGCGCTCTTACTATGAAGTTTAAACAATCTCATGGTCAAAATCAACGGATAGAAAGAATTACCCCTTCTCATCTTGTCGTTGGAATCGACATGGCGAAAGAAAGACACGTTGCTCAAGCGACAAACTTTCGTGGTATCGTCCTTTCGAATCGACATCTTTCCTTTACCAATGAACAAGAAGGATTCACAAAAATTTGGACGTTGGATGAAGGGACTTCAACAAAAACACCGCCTGAATAACCTCATTATTAGTATGGAGCCGACCGGACATTACTGGTTTAATCTAGGAACTGGCTTCTGGACAAGGGAATTCAAGTCGTATTAGTGAATCCTGCCACGACCAAACGAAACAAAGAAAATCGCGACGATACCCCTTCGAAGAGTGACCCGAAAGACGCTCTGGTTATTACGGATGTCGTTAGTCAAGGCTATTACTCAGATTACGTCAAGGACATGCATTTCAGAGATTGAAAACCATCATGAGTGATCGAGAGTTTTGGATCACGAATAGTGTTCGGTTGCAGAACAGAATTATTCGCTGGTTGGATATTCGGTTCCCAGAGTATCCGTCCGTATTTAAAGACTGGACTTGTCCACGATCGATGGCCACGTTAAAGGAGTTTCCAACTCCACTAGATCTTAAGTCTTTAAGGGTAGAAGAAGTGATTCAGCGTTGGAAAAAACATATGAAGCGACCCGGTGGTGCAACCGGTATCCAACGAGCTTCCTACCTCATCTATGAAGCCAAACACAGCGTTGGAGATACCACAGCTCTCGAAGAAACAAAACAAGATTTGTAACGGCTATTAGAGCAGTATGAACGCATTGTAGAAATGCTAGAGAAGATAGAAGAAGATATCCTATCCTTGCTTGGTGAGATTCCTATTGCCGAGCAAATGCGGTCCATTAAGGGTCTTGGCACGATCTTCACGGCAGCGATATTGGCTGGTGCAGGTGATCTCAAACAGTATGCTCATGGGCGTCAATTACTTCGTAGAGCAGGATTAAACTTAGCTGAAAGCACGTCTGGAAAGCGAAAAGGTCAAATTATTCTCTCTAAACGTGGAGATGCCACTCTGAGAAAATATATGTATCTCGCTACGACCCAATTGCTAGCCAATAATCCGGCTTTTAAACAGTGGCATGAGCATAACGTACAAAACAAGCACATGCAAAAACAGCGTTTCTATCTTTAAATTACTTGGAAAGCTGGCCCGAATCTTATTGGCATCGTTCATCATGGAGAATCTTTTTCTCTTGATAAAGCTACACCTATGTACGATCAGGCTGCATAGAATGGAGCTGTTCTCCTAGTTCACCTTCCCTTCGGTCAGGTTCACTACGGAGCTACATCCACTTCTACCTTGATTACTAACAGTCATTTTACCTTACGTAGATAGGCTCGTTCGCATGATTTTGAACAAAGAAAGCACGGAGGACCGAGTTCGATCTCCAGAAGGGCACAGACCTATTAGCTAAACCGTAATCGGTCTCCACACCTTAGACAGGTGTAACGAAGGAATGTAAGGGCAATGGACCCGTTAAGCCGTGGGAGGGTGAACCTCCAAGGTCAGATTGTGGAGGATACGTGCAGTAAAAGATTTCCAAGGAGAATCGACATCGTTTCTTCTATTTAATATGCCCAAATTCACTACCACCGGTTCGATCCGATTTACTTTTCATCGACTCATCTATTTTCGAGGTGATGAAATCCTGCGAATGAGCGAGCATACGTGAGAACCCCCCTTAAAACCGAGGGACGGAGATCTATAGCTAAATAACACTAATCATAAATGGCTGCCACTTTTGATGGCAGCCATTTATGATTAGTACTATTGGACAGGTTAGTTAAGTAACGGTGTAGTATTATAATTCGGAAGCATATAAGAAATATAGGGTTGTTCAGGGGGGCAATATGAAAAATAAGAAATTATACATCACATTAAGTTTCACATTAATCGGCTTCATTCTAATAGCATTGTTGAATTATATACCTCAATATATCGACGAAAGTATGCGTAATGGAGGAGAAGAGGAAGATAAAATCAAAGTTCAGCAAGAATTTTTGAAACAATTAGCTATAAAAGAGTCATTAACAAAAGATTCGATTGTTGAAATTTTCGGACACTACGATTCTAAAATAGGTGACTACTTTGTACAGGTAGTTTATAAAGATGAGCCAAATGTTATTTATTTCTATCATAAGATTGGAAATCAAGGATTTTGGTTGAGCAATATATTATCAAATGGTCAACAAATAACTGGTCACAGAATCGTTGATTTGAAAAATAAACACCGTTTTGCAATTGAGTAATGAAAATTCTTCATTTCACTAACGAGGATCGTTAGGTTCGGAGCAGTTTTAGATTGCTGCTCCTTCTTTCGTTGCAAGCAAACGGGAAGAAATGTTAAACAATTAAACTGTGGTACAATTAAGAAAAATAATAAGGAAATAAATAGGAGAGAAAAATGAAACGTTTTGGAACATGGACAATCGTTATAACCATGGTAGTGATTACCGCAATCGCTTTGTCTAATCTCCCTAAGAAAATAGAAGAACATAATCACGAAAAGCGATTCCAAGAACAGCTTGCAAAAGAAGTTGATCCACCGAAAGCAAAAGAAATGATTGAATCTGAAATAGCAAAGGGCAATTTAAGTGAATTTGGATTGATACGGATAAAAATATGCCGTCAAAAATTCGGAAAAAAAGATTCGCAGAACGAAAACATGAGTTCATGGAACAAATTGCCCTTTTATTAGAAAACCCAAGTATTGTTTATCATTTCAAAATAAAGTGATCGAGAAAAATTGTTATTTCACGGGATTCGATTGTTGAGGAGCAGTGTTCCATCGCTGTTCCTTTTTGTTGTCAAAGTATTGGGCAGGATTGTGAAATAAGAATATTAAATGTAAATAATTTGGAAAGTAACGTATGAACGCCCCTTATATGTATAAAATTTTGGGACATAAAATTATAACGAATAATTAAGTAGGCACTTTATTTATTCAGTGCTTATTTTTTATATAAAAATAATGGGACCGACAAATATAATAACACGTCTTATTTATAAAAGAAGGGGGGCACATAGTGATAAGTAATTGTTTAGAGATATTAAATAATATAGCTCCATCTTCACTTCAAGACAAAGACGAATTGTTAGAATACTTAATTGTTCGACACGGAAAAGACTGAATTAACATTTGCTATACCTATGTGAAAGACTGGGGAATTGGAGAAGATCTTGTATAGGATATATTTATAAAGGCTTATAAAAACATTTATAACCTTAGAGAGTTCGGACAGTCAAAAAAATGGTTAATTCATATAAGAGTAAACCACTGATTTGAGATATTTCAAACAGACTGTCATCTGTGTTTAAGTAAGTGGAAACAGAAATCAGGATTAAAACAGTGTGGTATATTGACAGTGTGATTAAATGATTTCTCCATCACACTTTTTCACTCCCTGTTTCTATATGATAAATATTCTAAAAATCTCTTGGACGCAAGGGAAAGTGATTTTTGCTCTCTCGTAGCAATACCAATATTTCTAAAAGCAGGAGCTTCAAGCTCTTTCGCTATAATTTGGTAAGGAATACGCTGTAAAATCAATTCTGGTAATATACTGATTCCTAGCCCGTTTTCCACCATGGACATAATGGCATAGTCATCCCATGTTGTAAAATGAACTTGCGGTGAAATATGGTGCTTCTTAAAAATTTCAGAGATTTCTGCTTTTGCCCCCTTCTCCAATAGCATAAACGGACTGTTCAATAATTCGTTGATTGGAAACTTATCGCAATTAGCAAGCGGATGATCCTGCGGAATCACTACCAGCAAGCGGTCTTGCTCCAAAAAGATAGTTTCAAGTTCTGCTTTTGACGGTAGCCGCAAAAATCCGAAGTCAACACGTCCATCTAAAATCCAGCTTTCAATTTCTGTATAATCACCAAGCAGCAGTTCAAAATCTATCTTTGGGTAGTCCTTCTTAAAAATCTTAATCATGTTAGGGAGCCAATGGGTTGCCACGCTGGAAAATGTCCCAATACGAATCATCCCAGACTGCATATCGTGTAAGTCTTCGATCTGCGTCATTAAGATTTCATGCTCATTACAGATTCGCTTTAATTGGGGCAGTAACTTTAAGCCATCTGAGGTTAAACTGATACCGGCACGTCCTCTTTCAAAAAGGGAAACCCCCCATTCCGTTTCTAAATCGTTAATCATACGGCTGATCCCAGACTGTGTATAGTCCAATGCTTCGGCAGCTTTTGTAAAGCTGCCAAATTCTGCTGCTTTGACAAATGCCATATATTTTTGGATATTCATATCTCTTTTCCTTTCCCATCTGGTTTCATCATACATATCATGAGAAACATTCATTTTTGTAATCCATGTAAAAATGATATGTTATTACTAACAAAAATTCAAATTAGGAAAGGAAAAGGTAATAAAGATGTTTTTTGGTGAGTGATATTATGGAAAAAGCACCAGACAGCTATAAGTCTCCACTACAAGAAATGGTCTACGAATCATTGACAAAGTTACAGATTTCATTTGAACGAGTGAATACAGATGAAGCAATTTCAATGGAGGACTGTATCGAGATCAATCAAAAATTGGATATGAAAATGGTAAAAACGCTGTTCCTCTGCAATAGTAAAAAGACAGAGTTTTATTTATTTATAACTACCTAGATAAGCCATTCAAATCAAAAGATTTCAGCGATGCACTCGGCATTTCACGCGTATCTTTTGCTCCTGCGGAGCTGATGGAAAGTATTCTGGGCGTAAAAATCGGTGCTGCTACTGTATTTGGCGTTTTAATGGACAAGGACAATCTTGTGCAAGTTGTTTTTGATAAGGACGTGCTTTTGGAAAAGTGGTATGGATGTAGCGATGGGACTACAACCGGATATATGAAGGTCAAAACAAAGCAGATCGTCAATAACTTCCTAACCTATGCAAAGCATATTCCGACTGTGTTTGAAATGTAAAATTCAGAAAAAGAATGGTGATTAAAGTGAAAAGTGCATATTTCAAATATATAGCCGCATTGCTCTTGTTTGGCTCCAACGGAATTGTTGCAAGTTATATTTTATTGAACAGCTATGAAATCGTTTTTTCGCGGACTTTGATAGGTAGCATTTTTCTGATTTTAGTATTTGCACTGTCTAAGCAGAAAGTACAGTTTTGGAAAAATAAATCACACTTTTTGTATTTAGTGATTTCCGGCGTGGCGATGGGTGCAAGCTGGATATTTTTATTTGAAGCTTACGAACAAATCGGTGTAAGTATTGCCACCCTTGCTTATTATTGCGGTCCTGTGATCGTCATGATCCTTTCTCCCGTTATATTTAGGGAAAAGATGACAAACGCCAAACTACTTGGATTTCTTTCTGTAATAATTGGAATGCTTTGTGTAAACGGGCACGCTTTTTTACAGGAAGGAAATTCATGGGGATTGATTTGTGGAATATTTTCGGCAATCACGTATGCCATTATGGTGGTTTTCAATAAAAAGGCAAAAAGCATAACAGGACTTGAAAATGCCATGTGCCAGTTAATTACGAGCTTTATAACAGTTGCAATTTTTATAGGGTTGAAGCAAGGATTTTCAGTCAACATTATGCAAGGAAATCTGATACCAATACTGCTATTAGGCGTTGTAAGTACTGGAATCGGTTGCTATTTTTATTTTTCTTCCATTGGTGGTTTGCCAGTGCAGACAGTGTCAATCCTCGGATATTTGGAGCCGCTTTCGGCATTGATTTTTTCAGCTGCTATTTTAGGAGAAAAGTTAAGTTTTGTCCAAATAGCCGGGGCTGTGTTGATTTTAGGAGGTGCAGCATTTGGAGAATTGTTTCGGTCGAAAAAAAATGAGCTAAGGGAAAGGGAAGAAAAGGGCAAAATGGTATTGTGATGGAGTAGCATGGGCGATGTTTCTAATGGTTCATAGACGTACGATGTCATTTGTCTAATTGACAGGTTCCTGTCATATGTCGATAAAGCAGTAATAGGTAAGTAGTAAAAGAAGCCCCTCCGAGTATGAGAGGGCTTCGTCTTTATTTAAAATGATACAATATATCAATTCCCTTCTTAAACTAACGGAGATCGATTGTTCGATAAGTTGGGCTGCGTCCGGTAGTTCTTTTTGTTCAGCGATTGGGCAGAATACTAGTTTAAAACCATCAAGGGTTCGTGTTGGAGATGAATTGATTTTAGTGTAGTGGATAATATATCCATAACGCTTATAACTAGCTCAAGAATGAAGGGAGAAACTGGGGGAAATACCATGCATGTGTGAGCAATGGAAAAGATCATTATTTATTTCTTTCTGTTTATTTCATTGATTATCTTAATAAGATGGTTCAATTTCCCACCTTTTCCCAAGTGGCTAGGATTGTATCTCTTATCAGCGTTTTTTTCAATTATATTCGCTCAAATTCTTGTGGGAGAATATAATTTTTTTACCTATCCAGTTAGACTTTTACCTGATGCATTTAATATAAGCATTGTATTTGATTTCTTTGTTTTTCCGATATTTAACGTATTTTTCTTCATTGTTTCAGAACATTCTACATTTCTAAAAAAGGTTATAACTTGCTTCATCATCGTCTTACCCATTACTATATCGGAAAAATGGGCAGAGGTTTACACCGATTTAATTGAATTTCATCGTTGGAATATCCTTCTTTCTTACTTTGGATCAGTTCTTTTTGTTTTAGGAATTCATTACTTATATCTTTTTTTGGTTTCAAAGAACAGTTTTTAATGAAAAGTAACGGAGATCAATAGCGAAGGAGTAGCTTTCTGGCTACTTTTTTACTATAGGGAGTTTATCGCATTAAATGGATACTTAACCTCCCTTTAGTTTCCAGGAATATTAATTGTTTAACTTTGAGGGATAATATGGAATAGTTTTGTAAGGAAGGAACAACAAAGATGATATCAATACTCTACTCAATATTTTGGCTTATAGCTTCATGGCGGTTGGTTAAGTGGTATCAGTGGAAATTGTATTATCCTACTGCGCTCTTCTCAGGGTTATTGAATCTTCTTTATGAGGTGGTATGTTCCGAGTATCAACTGTGGTCTATGGAACCTAATGGGTTACCTAATCGTACGTTAAATATCCTGTTGCTATCGCTTATAGGGATGCCATTTTCAACTATGATTTATTTATCTAACTTTCCATTTAAGAAGTCACGAATAAAGAAGTCCTTATATATTGCCCTTTTTGTCATGATTTTTATATTACTTGAGTATTTAGCTGTCTTATTTGGATCAATTACCTATCATAACGGATGGCATATATTTTTATCATTCTTGTTTGATATTGCTATCTTTATTATCCTTTTTATCCATTTTAGATATCCCGTATGGGCGTGGGTGCTATCAGCGGGTGTAGTGCTTGTGATTGCAATTAGTTTTAACTTGACTTTTGAAAAGATGAGATAGGTATATCTTACATGGATTTTGTATTGAACTATCGGGATTCGATTGTTCCATAAGCTGGGATGTGTCCGGCAGTCCAGTTTTTTGTTCCCCCAAAGGGAGAATAGTTGAAGAGCTATGGTTATAGGGATAACCTTCGGAAATAATAAGTCAGAGGTGTTTTTGATGAAAAGATTTGTTATTTCAATCTGCTTTATTTTTGTTTTGGGTAGCTTTTTTAATATCTTTAGTATTGTCGAGAACGCATTAGCAGCAAGTCAAAGCATTACATTTGAAGGAAAGTCATTTCGTCCCTTATAAATGGTTAAATAAAAAGCCGCTAAAACCATACGGTAGTAGCGGCTTTTTCTATGATATATATAAATTTTTAATTATGTCTTTGATAAAATGTACCGCCAGCCCCTACCTCCGCTGTCAGTGATGGCGACCCCAGATGTATACAACTATTTCTACAATGACAGTCAACATATAGTGATAAGCGGTAGCAGACATACAAAAAGCAGGATTGATTTAATACATATGTCAGCAGGGACTCTCTCATTTCAAAACACTGTTTTTACAAACCCTTAACATTACATTGGCTTTCTCTTAATAATCAAGTGCTACGATTATATCAACAACAACATAGCCGAGTATTCCTCAAGATTCCATAGACGATGATCGCTCTCGGCAGGAAATATCTATATTTGGCCATACACTGGGTGGAGTTCAGGAGATCCCAAGTGTAGCCATAGTTCTTGGGTCCGCATGATTTCGTTGATCATCATGTGTGTCTTAGGCTTGGCTATGCTTGGGTTTTTATTTTGGGCAAAAAGTGGAGGGCTAAATATGGATAGAGTGAATGAGCTTCTTGAAATGAATCCAGTCATTGCTGCGGTTAGAGATGTGGCGCAGATGGAGATGGCTTTGCAATCCCCGGTTGAAGTGATCTTTTTGATGACGGGGGATATCTTCAGTGTGAGGCCGTGTGTGGAAAAGACCAAAGATTACGGCAAATCAATCTTTCTTCACATTGACTTGATAAAAGGAGTTGCAAATGACAAGGAAGGCATCAAATATCTGGCCCGTGAGGTGAAGCCGAACGGGGTGGTCACGACGAAAAATCATCTGATTCAGGCAGCGAAACGAGAAGGGCTTATCGCCGTTCAGCATCTTTTTTTGATCGATACGCATGCGTTTGACTCCGGGATCCGCAATGTCTTGGAACTTCAGCCTGACGCCGTCGAGTTGATGCCTGGATTGATGCCGAGAGTAATCCGGGAATTTAGCGAAGCGGTTACCTACCCGATCATCACGGCAGGGCTAATCAAGGACAAGAGGGAGATTCAGGAAGCGCTGAATGCCGGGGCCCGCGGTGTCGCTGTGGGGACACGGGAGCTATGGGAGGAATAAAGGGCTGTAACCATTTTTGTAAAGAAGGTCGTGATCGCAGCTGTGCTAGACAATCTATCCCGATTGACCACGTTTATTTTGGATTTGGACGGATGCATTTACTCAGGGAATCAACTCTATCCCAGTGCACAGGAATTGATTTCTTTCCTGCAGGAAGAGCAAAAAGGGCTCTATTTTTTAACCAACAATTCGACGGACCGTTCCGGAAAAATTCGCGAAAAGCTGCTCCGGATGGGGCTACCGGCGGAAGAGGTGCCAATCCTAGTCGCAACGGAGCTTGTAGGGAGCTATCTGGCGGAGCGCTATGGCAGAATCCGTGTTCATTCCATCGGATCGGAGGATCTAGAGCAATCGCTTCGAATGGCGGGACATCAAGTCATTCCACTGGAAAGCCAGGAGCCTTGTGATTTCCTCGTGCTGGGAAGGGATACTTCCTTCACTTATCAAACCTTGCAAGCATGCACGAGAAGGCTGGAGAAAGGAGTTCGGTTGGTTACCACCAATCCGGATTTATATCATCCGGGAGAGGATGGCAGCCGCGTTCCTGAGACAGGAGCGTTGATTGCAGCCATTCAAGCGGTATCAGGAGTGATCGACGTGCAATCGGTCGGAAAGCCGTTTACCTATCCCTTTGATAAAGTCCTGCAAAACACGGGCGCCATTCCTGGGAACTGTGTGATGGTGGGGGACAACCCTTATACCGATATCCTGGGTGGACGTTCTGCCGGGATGTTTACGGTTTGGATTTCCCACGGCCATTCGTTCCCTGATCATTTGGGATTTGTGCCTGATCTGACGGTGGACTCTGTGAAGGAGTTGCTGGAGACCCTGCAAGAGCGAAAGGCTCTTAATCGATAAACATACAAGGAGGCTTTACTATGGAGAGGAACGTAATCTTGATCTGTATCGATGGGCTAGCTGCCTATTATTTGGATGATCCCTGCTGCCGTATGCCCAATCTGATGGAATTGGCGGACAGGGGGACCCGCGCGAAGAGTATGAAGGTGGCTTACCCCAGCTCGACTTGGGCGATGAATACCAGTATTGTGACCGGGGTCTATCCAAAGAAACACGGCGTGCTGGGAAATTGGGTGGTGAACAGGGCTGAACGCAAGGTCGTGGAGATTTTCGGAGACCGGCATGTAGAGAAGGAAACGAGAGTCCATGTTCCAACAGTGTATGATTTGGCTCATAAAAAGGGAGCTCGAACAGCTGCTATTTGCTGGCCGGTGACGCGTGGGGCGAAGCATCTGGATTTCAATATTCCCGAATTTTATGAGCAGGAGCTGTTCGAAAGCCATTGTACGCCTTCGTTCTGGAACGAACTGAAGGAGCAGGGGTTTCCGGTGGAACAGTATGGAGCTTGGAGCAAGGACCATTCCCGCGGGCATATGCAGGACTGGCTGACTGCCGAGATTGCCAAGCATTTGATTCGTACGCACCAGCCGAATTTCATGATGCTGCACTTCCTGCTTGCCGACAGTCTCCAGCATGACTACGGCACACATTCCCCAGAGGCCTACTGGGCCATGAACTACATTGATGAACGGATTGGGGAGATTCGTAAGGCCGTGCAGGAGCAAGGCATGGAAGAGCAGACCGATTGGTTTATCGTTTCCGATCATGGCTTTCGGGATGCCCATAGTGTCCTCAGTCCGAATGTCTTGTTCAAGCAAAGGGGCTGGTTTGATGAAGAGGATCCGTCCAAAAGCCAAGTCATGGCTGTGTCTAACGGGGGATCCGGCTATGTATATGTGTTCGATCAGGAGCTAAAAGACCAGGTGAAAGAGGAACTATTGGCTACTGGGGTGGTGGAACGCGTATTTGAGCGGGAGGATTTTGCTTCTTTGGGCTTGCCGAACCATGAGCATCCGCATCTGCCCGATTTGATTATAGAAGCAAAGGAAGGATATTTTATCTATTTTGGTGCGGAAGGTGATCAGGTGATTGGGACGCACAAATATAAGGGAATGCATGGCTATCTGCCGGACAAGGAGGAGCTGAAAGCCATTTTTGTCGCTTCTGGACCGGATATTATCCCGGGGATGGAGCTGCCTGAGATGGACATCGTCGATATTGCTCCGACGATTGCCGAAATCCTGAATCTAGAGCTTACCGAGACGGATGGGAAGGTGCTAAAAACGATGATTCAGGGTAAGGAGGTACGAGCGTGAACAGTGTAGATACTTCCATTCCAATGAATGGGAGAGAAAAGAGTCAGGTACGAGCTGCCCGAAGGGCAGCGCAGTGGAAAAAATGGTCATGGCCTTATTTCTTTTTAGCTCCTGCCTTGATTCTTTATGCGGTGTTTTTTATCTTCCCGTTTTTCTTTTCCGGCTTTCTTAGCTTCAGCCAGTGGAATTTAATCAGCCCGGAAATGGAGTATGTCGGGATGGAGAATTATCGCAGCCTGGTTGCCGATGATGTGTTTTGGACTTCCTTAAAGAATACGGGAATCTACGCCTTGGGCACGGTCCCTGTCACCATGGCAATCGGCTTGGCTCTGGCCATTTTGGTAGAGAGTGTGGGCCGAAACCGGGTCAAGGAGGCTTATCGCTTCTTGTTATTCATACCCGTGGTGGCTTCCCTGGCCGTGACTAGCATGGTCTGGATGCTGCTGATGAATCCGAACGGAGGGCTGCTGAATGAATTCCTGGTCTTGTTTGGCCTTCCTTCTTTCAATTGGCTGAATGATCCTAAAATGGCCATGTGGAGTCTGATTCTTGTGGGAATTTGGAAGGGTGCCGGGTACAACATGGTGCTGTATATTGCGGGGTTAAAAGGGATCGACCGCCAGCTCTATGAGGCGTCAGCCATTGACGGGGCCGGCAAGTGGATCCAATTTCGCTCGATCACTTGGCCGCTGCTAGCTCCGATGAATCTGTTTGTGCTGATCGTCAGCCTGATTCAATCCTTTCAGGTTTTTACGACGATTCACGTGATGACGCATGGCGGGCCGAATAATGCCACGAACGTCCTGGTCTACCAGGTCTGGATGGAAGCCTTCCAGTTCTTCGACATTGGCAAGGCGAGTGCGCTGTCGATGGTTCTATTCTTCCTGGTTCTGGCAATTACCATGTTTCAAATCCGGATGATGGACACCAAAATCCACTATCAGTAGGAGGGGATGGATATGAACGACAAGGCGATGAGATGGCTGAGCGCAGGTCTAACCCACAGTATTCTGGCCGGGGTTACGCTGGCAATGCTCATTCCAATCCTGTGGATGATCAGTACATCTTTTAAAACCGTGAATGAAGTGTTCGAAGGGGGATTGTGGTTTTTCCCGTCGTCGATTTCTTTGGAGGGATATGCACAAGTGTTTGAACAGACCCCTTTCTTTACTTGGACGTCCAACAGTTTGTTTGTGGCGGTTGTACAGACCGCGGGTCAAGTGGTGATTGCTTTTTTCGCAGCTTATGCTTTTGCCCAATTTCGTTTTCAAGGACGTGAAGTTCTATTCTATTTCGTGCTGGCCACGATGATTATTCCAGAGCAGGCAATGATGATTCCAACATTCATTACGATTAATTTATTCGACTGGATTAACACGTTCTCGGGAGTAATCGTTCCTCATTTGGCTAGCGGCTATGCGATTTTTCTCATGCGTCAATTCCTTTTAAGCGTTCCCCGGGAATTGGCTGATGCGGCGGCTGTGGACGGATGCGGGCCGCTCCGGACCCTCTGGCATGTGTATGTTCCAGCCGCCCTTCCGGCGGTTTCTGCGCTTAGCATCATTCTGTTCGTTAATCATTGGAATGAGTTTTATTGGCCCTTGATGGTCTTGATGGATGAGCAGAAGCTGACGCTCCCGATTGCCCTGGTGCGCTTCCAGAATGAAGGGATCATGGAATGGGTGCCGACTATGGCCGTTGCTACGATGTCTACAATTCCTGTACTGATTCTCTATTTCATTGCTCAGAAGAAGTTTGTTGAAGGGTTTTCCAACAGTGGTTTGAAAGGATAATGATTCGAAATTAGAGGAGGAATGAAAAATGAAGCGTTTGAAGTCCATGCTGTCTAAATTGTTGATTTTGAGTATAAGTTTAACTTCGATTGTGGGGTGCTCCCAATCGGCGAATGAAACATCAGCAAGCTCTGCGTCAAGTACGAGCAGCGAGAGCGGCCAGCCGGTAGAGATCAAGTTTTTGCATATTCATGGGGGCTCCGCTGAGGATACTGTTCAGCGCGTGGTAGATGAATTTCATAAGAAGCAGGACAAGGTTCGCGTGACCCCTGTGTTCGTGGAAGGCTCCTATGAAGGAATCCTGGAAAAAATGCAGGCCTTGGCTGCCACCAAGCAGCTTCCAGAAGTCGCACAGGCGGGTTTTAGCTATACGAACTATATGATTGACAATATGCCGCTGGTTCCGGTACAAAAGTATATCGATGAAGAAAAAATGGACCTGTCCGACTTTTTCCCGAAAATGCTTGAGCTAGGAAAAGGCAAAGACGGACAGATATACGGTCTCCCGTATGCTGTGAGTACCCCGGTTGTTTATTATAATAAGAATCTGTTCAAGCAAGCCGGTTTGGATCCGGAGAATCCTCCGAAAACCTTTGACGAGTGGCGCGAAGCTGCCAAGAAGCTGACTAGCGGTGAGCAAAAGGGAATTTTCTTCAACTACAGCATTACGGGGAACTGGATGTTCCAAGCGATGACCGAAACACTGGGCGGACAGATGGTATCGGATGATGAAAAGAGCGTTGCCTTTGATCAGGAGCCAGGCATAAAGTCTCTACAATACTGGGTAGATCTGGTCAATACGGACAAAACGATGCCAAATATCGATAACACGCAAGCAGTACAAAGTTTTACCAGCGGAAAGCTAGCCGTGTATGTCAATACGACAGCCTCTTTGCGCAGCTTACAGGCGGAAAGCAAGTTTGGAGTGGGAACTGCGCCGTTCCCGGTTGATGGAGTTCACCCTCGCCGCGTGCCTGCGGGCGGAAACAATGTGTTTATTCTGAAATCCAGCCCAGAAAAGGAACAAGCCGCTTGGGAATTCATCAAATTTGCTACATCTGCTGAAGGAACCGCCATTACCGCAGAAGGCATGGGCTACATGGCCTCCCGCAAGAGCGCAGTAGAACGTGAAGACCTATTGGGCAAATATTTAAAGGAAAATCCTGCTGCCTACACCACCTACACCCAGGTCGACGACATGGTCCAATGGAACAACTTCCCTGGCAAGGGAGGCACTCGGATTTTTAAAATTGTCCAGGACAACATTCAAGCCGCTTTAACCGGACAAAAAACGGCTGAACAGGCAATCAAGGATGCTGCGAACGAAGCGAATAGATTAATCAAATAGAATGTCTGTCACCTATCGAGTTAACAGTGGTAGTTAGTAAACCACCATTAATCAAAGTTATATCGGAGAGAACCTTATCCTTTTGTGAGAAAAAATCTATGTAAAAGCAGGAGGGCAGAATTTTCTGTCCTCTTTTGTTATACAACTCCCCATGTAATCCCGAACTTTTTGCGAGTAAGCGACCTGACTAAATCCAAGCAGTAAAGCTTTTCCCACGCCGTTCCGCATGGATAATTTTGACATATTATGTACGCAGTTTAAAAAATAAGTATCGGAGTATAAGGCGGGAGAGTCTAAATTAACGTCTTTATCCCCAAACCCCATAGGTATAGGATGACCTTCTTTATTCTAGATCTCCGTCCCTCTCTTGAATATGTGTCTGGCTTATACCGAGAGCAAATTCCAAAACGGAGCGTATTTCTGTATCTTGAGTCTTAGCTATAAAATATTTTAGAACCCAAATAGACATGCTATCGGTCATATAGGTAGACCAAAGATTTCCTAACTCAGCAGAAGTGAGTCTAATTTATGTTCAGTTTCCAATATTACCACTCCTTTTTCAGTCTTATTGTCCCCGAAACATATGAGAATATTTTACAATCAAGAAAGAAACTTATGATTATCGTGATATAAATTTACAATAATTTCCCATTATTAAGGGATACTAAAGAGAACATTAGTATTCAGGAGGGTAAAATGGAAACGGAACACAATCCAAAATTGGTTTCAACCGAACTTACGAATCTCTGGACTCAATACATGGGGGATAGCATGTCAGTTTGTATGCTCAAATATATGTTAAAGAAAGTGGAAGATTCCGACATTCGCTCGATTTTAGAATTCTCATTCACTCTATCCCAACGCCATCTTGAAAGGATTAAGGAATTTTTCCATGAAGAAAAATATCCTATCCCCTATGGATTTACAGATGAGGATGTCAACTTAGAGGCTCCACGCTTATTTTCAGACAATCTTTTCTTGAAATACATACACATTATGGCTGCACATGGATTGACAGGGTACGCCATTGCTTTTACTACTTCTGTGCGTTCTGATGTTCGGAAATATTATTCTGATTGTAATGTAGAATCAATGGAATTATTTAATCGATCCCTTGATTTACTCCTGTCCAAAGGACTCTATACAAGACCTCCATATCTTCACCCGCCGGAAATGGCTCAATATGTGAAAAAACAAGGGTTTTTAACGGGGTGGTTCGGCAATCGTCGACCGTTGAATGGAATTGAAATTAGTAACATTACCTTTAATATGAATAAAACGGTTCTAGGAAAAGCCATGGTTCTTGGATTTAGTCAAGTGGCACAAGCACAAGATGTTCGTGAGTATTTCATGAGAGGAACTCAACTTTCTTCAAAGCATCTTGAAATCTTTAGTTCCTTGCTTCATGAGGATAATCTCCCTTCTCCTCCATCTTGGGATGACGAGGTTGCCAATTCCACCGTGTCACCGTTTTCGGATAAATTAATGGCGTTTCATACAGGATTTTACACGCAAACAGCCGTTGCTTTTTACGGGGCAGCATTGGCAGTATGCATGAGACGAGATTTAGCTACACAATATACACGTCTGGCATCAGAAATGGAGCAATACGGAGAAGATGGAGCAAACCTCTTGATTAATAACGGTTGGATGGAGCAGCCGCCAACGGCAGATGATCGTGTTTCTTTAGCGAGCGGTGAGAAGTGATGGTATGGCGAGACTGGAGGGAATCGAGAAAATCGCATGGGGTATTGCTCTACCCGAATTTGCGCAATTTTTAAATCAAAAGTATTTTATAGGATTTGACTTTATTGTTTTAGAGTTCTTAATTAATGTAAATGCAAGGTTGAATCAAGCCATTATACTTCAGCTTTCAAGGTGACATTAAAAAATCAATTGAAGTGACCGATTACGGATGGCTGATGATTTACCCTTGTCTTTATCTTTTTGCTATCTATGATGCCTATAAAGATGCTGGAGGAGGTAATCCTTTTTCGTTTTTGCCCTTTGTCATCTCCGCTTACCTAGGAACCATTGGAGTCATTTTTCTCCTTATTTTTTAGGTCCTATTTGGCTACCAATACTTTGTATAGTTTTGGGAGCTGGTTTCGGAAATTTGATTCGTCGTTTTACAGATACCTAACGGATGCTTTTCCTTCGTTGCAATGATTGTTCGAAATCCAGTTGTTAAGATTTTCTCTGCCGTTGAATTTTGATGCATTTTCTCACATACTAAGCAAAAGTACATTTTAACCCCCTTTAATCTTTAATACCTTTAAGTATTCGTTATAAATACCTAATCACCTTTATTTCAAATTTAAATGTGGACCCCATGATACGATTATGGCGGTCTTATTTATCAGGTTTATCTTATTGAACGGGATTCAATAGCGGAGGAGTGGCTGCCATAGCTGCTCCTCTTCTTATTGGGCAGATCAATAAGGGTGATAGGGAGTTTTTTTGATTTGTCTCTCTCTTGGGAAGTAAAGTAATCCAATGTATTTTTGCTTTTATAATCGCGGTTTGATTAAATTTAATTAAATGTAATTTTGAAATGAGGAACATACCTTGAATTGGTTTGCGTATATCATGTTTTTCGTTAACCTAGCCATTATCTATTTCATGCCCAAAAGATTGACCAGACAGGAAATCTACATAGCTTGGGGCATTCTCTCTAGCGTTACACTCAACACGGATTTGTTTTTTGGGTATCTGCTGGACAAGTACGATTTTGTCTCATCCAAAATAACCTTCTCTGATTTGCTGTTTCAAGCCACAGTACCGCCTAGCTTTGGGGTCATATTCCTAAACTTCATGCCTACTGATCGTGGAAGATTCATCAAGTACATTATCGGTTGGGTCATTTTCTCTGTGGTGTTCGAGGCAATTTCGGTGAAGGTTTATTTTTTAGTCTACAAAGGGTGGAAAATATGGTATTCAGCGGTGATTTATCTCTTGGTGTTCCTCTACTTACGTTGGCATTACTTCTTTATCAAGAAAGTATTAGGAGCATAGATGTTTAATTATTCCGCAAAAGGGCAGGAGTTTTTTATATGTTCTTCATTTCTCGATTTATTATCGCATGGGCTATATGGCTAATCTTTGCTGATAAAAAACGTTGGAGAGAGATATTTCCGATATGTTTTTTTGCTGCGCATCTTGGGGGTACAACAGATATTATTATGCGTCATTACGAATTATGGGAATATAATGGTGCGCATACTTTAGTACGAGAGCTATTGGACGATTGGGAAACTTATATTGTTGTCACTTATTTGTTTATCCAATGGCTGCCCAAACAACAAACCTTTTGGAATCTTTTTAAATACTTCTTCATCTGGACCGCAGTTGCTATTGGAATAGAATGGACTCACGTTATTTCAGGAAAAATGGAGTACCATAAATGGTGGAATATGGGGTGTTCATATCTTTCCGATTGGTTTCTGTTTTGGCTTTTTTACAAAATACATAAATTGTTTACCAAAAAGATCTCTTTTCAATAAGATTGGGAATGGTTTCTTTGTTGTGCTAACAGGATTCGATTGTTGAGGAGCAGTGTGCCATCGCTGTTTCTTTTTGTTGTTGAAGTATTGGGCAGGATTGCGTAACAAAAAGTGGAATATACATGGATGTCATAACTAATGAGCAACGTGATCTAGTTTGATGTTATTCGACTAAAGGAGACAAAGAGTTGAGGAGTCAATTTTGTGGCTCCTCTTCTTTTTGTTCGTACGAAACGGGAGAATAGTTAAATTACTTGCAAATATCCTGATACCAATTAAATCTATTTTTTTGAGATAAATAAAATATTTTGTCCTAATAAAAAAATGTTGCACTAAGTAAAAATAAATTACATAAAATAAATTACTAATAATAATTATTAGTAATAAGCAAAGGAATACACATTTTCAAGGAGGGTTTGTATGGTTGTGAAATTTTTAAGGGAACATGCTTACGCATCGTATATCTTATTAACGATTCGTCTGTTTCTTGGTTGGAAATGGATGACATCTGGCTGGGGGAAGATCACCAGTGGTAAATTTGATGCAAGCGGATTTTTACATGGAGCTGTCCAGAAAGCATCAGGCGATCGTCCAGCGGTTCAATCATGGTGGGCTGACTTTATTAGTGGTTTTGCACTGCCAAATGTTGAACTTTTTAATCTACTTGTTCCTTGGGGCGAGTTTTTAGTTGGATTAGGACTTCTATTGGGATGCCTCACAACATTTGCGGTACTGATGGGATTAGTTATGAATTTTTCTTATATGTTCTCTGCCGCAGTAAGCTCTAATCCACAAATGGTTATAGCAGGAATGGTTATCCTTATTGCAGGTATGAATGCAGGGAAAATTGGGTTAGATCGTTGGGTTATTCCATATTTTAGAAAACAAATACAAAAAAAAGAGGAGCAAGAAAACTTGCCCCAAAGTGCACAATAGATAGAAATATCTATTACTAATATACTACTACAAAGGAACTAAAAATAAACTAAAAGTTTTTGCCACCTGAAAAACAAATATGGTTAGGTGGGATTATTGAGCATTCTCCATATTAAGCGTTACTTGAAAGGGGTAAATCGTCAGCGGAGATTGACTTTCTTCTTGTTTTGGCTGAATTATTTCATAGTTACGTATTGGAGCGTTTTAAAAATTAATACTATTTGTGCAGCCTAACTGGTGTCCCGTAATGGACACCAGTTTTAAATGTGAATAATTCGACAGCAACTTATTATGAAGGGACGGGAATCGTTGTTCAGGAGGGCTGCTATGGCAGTCTTCTTTCTTTTTGTTAAAGTAAAGGGAGTTTAGTTGAAGGGAAAGAGGAATACTTGATAAAAAATCCTCCGCCTCTTTTGTTAAAAATGGTAAATTATAGATAGTGTTAAGTCATCTTGGATTCACTCGTAATAGAAATTTAAAAAATATTAAAAGGAGAGGCAGAGATATGAAAACAAGAGTGACTGAGATTTTTGGAATCGAGTATCCCATTATTCAAGGAGGTTTAGCTTACCTAGCTTATGCTGAACTAGCTTCAGCTGTCTCGAATGCGGGTGGACTTGGACAAATTACTGCGGCAACTCTGGGTACACCAGAAAAACTCCGGGAGGAAATCCGGAAAGTACGTACGCTTACCAATAAGCCATTCGGCGTAAACTTTGCTATTGCAAGGCACGATGGGCACTATCAAGAACTGCTGGAAGTTGCCATTGAGGAAAAGGTGCCGGCAATTTCTATAACTGGAGCCAATCCTCAGCCTATCTTTGAACGAATTAAAGGAGAAAATATTCGAACTCTTGTCCTCGTTGCGGGTGTGAGACAAGCACAGAAAGCAGAAGAACTTGGTGCTGATGCAATAATGGCAGTTGGACAGGAAGGCGGAGGGCATTTAGGACGTGATGATATTGGTACAATGGTACTAATTCCTCGTGTCGTAGATTCTGTATCCATTCCGGTGATAGCCAGTGGGGGCATCGGCGATGGACGTGGTTTATTGGCAGCACTTGCACTTGGGGCAGAAGGGATTGAAATGGGTACTCGCTTTATCACTACTCAAGAATGTGTTCATGCAAGCCCTGAATATAAGCAAGCGATTCTAGGTGCGAAAGAGACCGATACAGTCATTATAAAAAAGACATTGGGTGCTCCGGGGCGTGTTCTTAAATCAGACTTTACCCTTAATATCATTCAACATGAACAAAGTGGAGCCACATATGAAGACCTAAAAGATGCGATTAGCGGAAAAGCAAATTGCAGGTTTATTTATGATGGAAATCATGAAGAAGGTTTCGGGTGGGCTGGTCAGGTGATTGGACTAATCAATACTATTCCAACAGTTCAGGAATTGTTTGATGAGATGATTTCTACGGCTCAAAATGGACAAAGACGTTTTGTAAACATCTTCAAAGGGTAGAACTAACGGTCATGATGATTCGATTGTTAAGGAGTAGGTGTAATTTCCTGACTCCTTTTCTTGTTGCTTAACGGGGATCGATAGCACGGGGACGGAATCAGCTTTCGTTGGCTTTTTTATTTTTTCATTGGTAATGATATATGCATACAGATGTTTCCCTATATCGTGTTACATTTACACATTGTTTTAGAAGGGATGTATTTTATGGCTGCGAAAACATTTGCCATCATTGGTATGGGACGTTTCGGTTCTAGCGTTGCTAAAACGCTTTATGAGATGGGTTATGAAGTCATGGCAATAGACTCTTCTGAGGAGAGTATACAAGAACATGTACAATATACCACTTATGCTGTTCAAGCTGACTCAACGGATGAGCAAGCCCTAAAAGAATTGGGTATCCGAAATTTTGATTCGGTTGTCGTTGCTATTGGGGAAGATATTCAAGCCAGTATCTTAACAACACTTGTTTTAAAAGAATTGGGTGTTAAGAACATTACAGTCAAGGCAAGAAACGAACGTCATGGGAAGGTACTTTATAAAGTTGGTGCAGATAGGGTGGTCTTCCCTGAGAGGGATATGGGTAGTCGTGTGGCTCATAATCTTGTATCACCGAACATCCTTGATTTCATTGAATTAGCCGCAGACTATAGTATTGTTGAAGTCGTTGCGGGAGAAAAATTAGATGGGAAATCACTTCTTGGTTTAAATATCCGTCCAAAGTTTGGGGTTAATGTTATGGCAATAAAAAGTGGACCCCGTATCAACATTGCTCCTCAAGCGGGAGATATTATTCGAGCCGATGATATTCTAGTGGTGATGGGTGAGAATACCCATTTAAAGCGTTTTGAGGAAAGTATTCATTCTAGCTACCATGCATAAAAAGAGGTTGTTATCTCATGTCATTGCTAAAGAGTAAATTGAGGTTAATTGAACTTCATCCGGCCCGTCTTCTGATTTTAGGGTTTGGGACGTTAATTCTTATTGGGACCATGTTGTTTATGTTACCGATAGCAACGGTAGAGGAAGGGCATGGATTGAGTTTTATTGATGCCCTATTCGAAGCCACATCAGCGGTTTGCGTAACGGGATTAGCGGTTGTTGATACGGGCACAACGTTCACTCCGTTTGGAGAAGCTGTACTTCTGGTCCTCATTCAAGTTGGAGGATGGGGATTTATGACGACAGGGGTATTCATGGTTGTCCTACTGGGTAAAAAGATTGGTCTAAAGGAGCGCTTAGTTCTCCAAAGCACGTTAAACCAGTTTGCATTAGAAGGTGTCGTAAAGCTTGTATTAAGAATTATCACCATCACGCTCTTAATTGAATTATTAGGAGCCATCATTCTCTCTATCCGTTGGTCAATGGAAATGCCGGTAGGAAAAGCCATTTGGTATGGAATATTTCATTCCATATCGGCGTTTAATAACGCTGGATTCGGATTGGAACCAGATAGCTTAAGCAAATGGGTCGGTGACCCTATCATTAACCTAGCCATCACTTTTTTGTTCATCACTGGTGGGATTGGATTTACGGTAATCATGGATTTGTGGACGAAAAAATCTATTCGAAAATTATCACTTCATTCTAAACTGGCATTACTTATAACGGTAATTATTAATGTGGTTTCGTCAATTATTATATTTGTTGCTGAATTTAACAACCCTGCTACTTTAGCTCATTTGCCTTTATCGGACAAACTGTGGGCATCGTATTTTCAGGGAGTTGTTCCACGGACAGCAGGATTCAATACGATTGATATCACAGCCATGACTCTTCCGTCACTCATTTTTATTATGGCACTCATGTTTATTGGAGCTTCCTCCGCTTCTACAGGTGGTGGCATCAAAATTACAACTTTTGCCTTGATACTCCTTGCTTTATGGTCAGTTCTAACCAATAAAGACGAGGTAAATGCTTTAAGGAGGAGAATTTCGTGGGAATTAGTTAATAAGGCTTTTTCGATTGGACTCACGGGAATTATATTCATATTTGTTATATTCTTCCTACTTTCTTTTACTGAACAGGCAGATATGAGCATTATTCTTTTCGAAACCGTTTCTGCATTTGGAACCGTGGGACTGTCCGCTGGATTAACAGGTGACCTTTCTCCTCTTGGAAGGATTCTTATCACGATTATGATGTTTATTGGAAGGATTGGACCATTAACTATGGCATTTGCTCTGCTAAAGTATAGTAATAAAAGTAAAGTAAAGTACATTGAAGAGAAGATATTAATCGGATAAGTGATTAAGCTCTTTCCATTCTGGGAGTTTCTTATTGTTTTGTTAAAATTGTAGTTTCGGTCAACTGATGGCATGTTTCTAGGATTCTTTTATGTAGAAAATGGCGGGCAATAAATTGATCAAAATGACTATTTTCCAAATGGAAAGATGGAATTAAGCAATCCTGTAAAAGCAGCCGACAAAGCAGGTAAAATTCTTAAATGGTTCAGACAGAATAACGATAACATTTTTCACATTCAGCATATCTCGGATCAAGAAGGGGCAAGCTTCTTTCTTCCAAACACGGAGGGAGTCAAAATAAATGAATCTGTTTTACCATAGAAGATGAAAGTATTATCATAAAACATACCCCTAACAGCTTTTTCAAGATTAGAAAGCAAATTAAGAGAAAATGGAGTGACCAAGCTAGTGATTTGCGGTATGATGACGCATATGTGCATTGATACCACAGTGAGAGCTGCAAAGGAGCTAGGTTTTGAATGTACACTTATTGAAGATGCATGTACGACAAGGGACTTATTTTATCAAGATAAGGTAGTGTCAGCGGATCAGGTTCATTATGTGTTTGTTAGTGCGCTTAACGGAATATATGCCACTGTAGTTTCGACCGAGGATTTCCTGCAACAAGAAGCTAACAAGATCTTGAAGAACAACTAATTTTATAATGAAAAAAAGGTTGCCCTCGTATGGCAGCCTTTTGTGCTATTGGACAGGATTACTGCAATACCACAAGTATCTCTTTACATTAAGCATTGGTTTTCATAAAAAGGGGAAAATACTTCCAAAGACACATCGGAGGGAAATTCCATATGTTCCTTATATATGGTGTTATTTGTTTCACAATTGGATTATTAATTACAAATTCGGTTTTTTCATACCAAAGCAAATATATTGACCCTTCCTTTTGGTCTACCCTTAAATATCAGTTTGCTGCTTTACCTCTTTTCTTGATAGCCAATGTATTCATTGGTTATGGTGTTAAATTTGGTTATAAAGCTTTAGGAAACTTAACTTTTGTTCTAGTCAGTTCTAAAGGATTAGAGATGCTGATTCTTATTTTGATGGGCTATATGTTTTATGCAGAAATACCAACGTGGAAAACATTCATTGGATTGGCTATTGTAGTTGTAGGATTAGTGGTTTCAAAATTATAGGTTTTCTTATTGCGCTACATTAAAGAGAATCAATAGTTCCATAAAATGCTAAACCCACCATTCTCAGTTGGTGGGTTTAGCATTTTTCAAAATCAACAACAAGTTTTAGCGGAGCTATGTTTTTAAACCTTTCCGATGCTGTTTCCCAGATGCCAATATGTATCCTATAACCGTTTAACTCTATACTCGCATCCATTATTCAGTAATAAAGGGGAAATAACCTTGATCGCTTTCATCGTATGGATGTATGATAAATCACAATAGGAAAATTCTCCATGTTTGATATTCTTTGTGCTGAAACAATGTTCACGTGAACATTGTTTCAATTTGTGATTTAAATTCTGGAATATAGTTTGGTATATTATTGGAAGGGGGGATTATTTATGAGTGTCACCATTAAAGATTTGGCCAGAATTCTCAACGTTTCACATACAACCGTTTCAAGGGCACTTAACAATAGTCCCCTTATCAGTGAAAAAACCAAGAAAAAGATACAGGATATGGCTAAAGAATTGAATTACGTGCCCAATTACAATGCCAAAAGCTTGGTTCAGAACAGATCGTACAACATAGGCTTATTTTTCTCTACGATTAGCCAAGCAACCTCGCCTCATTTCTTTTATGAAACGGTAAGAGGGATTAATAGTATTATTTCGGAAAAATATAACCTGGTAGTAGAAGGGATTGACAATTATAACGATTTTACAACGATAGATACGAAAAGATTTGATGGGATTATCCTGATGAGTCAAAGCGAAAATGACAACCCATTCATTTACCATGTATTGGAGAAAGGAATCCCATTAGTCGTCTTAAATAGGGAGATTGCAGATCCTTCTATTGTGAACATATTATCAGCCGATAAAAAGGGAGCCTATGAGGGCGTAATCCATCTTATACGTAATGGACATCAAAATATTGCTTTAATTGAAGGGAAAAAAGGGTTTCATGCTACCGTAGAGAGAAAAGAGGGATTTTTTGCTGCATTAATTGAGAAGGCGATCCCCATTCGTAAGGAGTACATCGTCCAAGGGGATTACACGATTGAAAGCGGATATTATGCCATGAAAAAGCTATTGGAAGTTAAGCCTGCGCCAACAGCCATATTTTGCTCCAATGACGAAATGGCAGTAGGAGCAATGAAAGCCATTTTTGAAGTAGGGCTGAAGATTCCGGACGATATATCGATTGTTGGATTTGATGATAGTCCATTCAGCCCGTTTACAACTCCTTCCCTTACCTCAGTAAGGAGATCGATAAGCGAGGTAAGCAAAGAAGGTGCAAAAAAGCTACTGTCTATCATTCAAGGGACCGATATGCATAAAGGTAAAATCTATATTAAACCTGAATTAATCATCAGGGATTCGGTCAAGAATAATAATTTTTCAACTTCAGAAAGGCAAGTATAAGTTGGACTAGAAAAACTCATCTCTCGATGAGTTTTTCTAGTTTGTAATTAGGACAGAAGATGTTAATTAAAAGCGTTTTCACAATTTAGCAAACAAAAAAATGTTTACGTGTGCATAAAAATGATGTAAAGTTGTCTTATGAACACCTCTAAATGCGTTAAAATCAACTAGATTTAATGCAATTAGAGAAATTTTTTACAGATTAATGCACACGTTAACAATATAGTGGAGTAATTACACGAATTTATAGCAAACGATGATCTCACAAGCACAGCTCAGTTAGTTCGAGTATGATGGCAATTCTTTGATAGCGATAAAGTGCAAGTTGTATTATGACTAAAATATGCAAACAATATATATGTTTACAGCCCTTCTTCTGGTCACCTATATACCGCAAATATCGATGATGCTTCCTAAATTGTTCGGTTTTTAAAATTAACAAAGAAAAAATAGGGGAGGAAGATTAGATATGGAATCCTTCATCCATGATCGTTTTATGCTAAAGAATCAAACGGCGGTTCACTTATATCACCAATATGCAAAAAATATGCCCATATATGATTACCATTGCCATTTGTCACCAAAAGAGATTGCTGAAAATAGACGCTTCAATAATATAACCGAACTATGGTTAGCCGGTGATCATTATAAATGGAGAGCATTGCGAGCACATGGCATTGATGAGCGATATATTACCGGAGATGCGAGTGACAAAGAAAAATTTGCTGCATGGGCCAGGACCGTTCCCTATACTCTAGGAAATCCCCTGTACCATTGGACCCATTTGGAGCTGAAACGCTATTTCGGCATCAATGAATTATTAAGCGAGGATAATTGGGAACGAATTTGGGACCATTGCAATGAGTTATTGAAACAGGAAGACTACTCCGTTCAAAACTTGATTAAGCGCTCTAACGTCAAAGTGATTTGTACAACCGATGATCCGACCGATGATTTGTTTTACCATGATCAAATCAAGGAACAAAAAGATTTTCCTGTGCAAGTATTGCCGACATTCCGTCCTGATAAAGGATTGGAAATCAATAAGGATACGTTTGTCCCTTTTGTAGAAGAGCTTGAAAAGGCAACAAACAAAAAATTGGCTTCCTACGAAGAATACCTAAAGGCTTTGGAAGAGCGAGTTCAATACTTTCATGAAAAAGGCTGCAGAATTTCCGATCATGGCTTAGGAGAAATCCCGTTTGCTTCATATGACGAAAGCGGCGAACTAGATGCCATTTTCGAAGCAGGACGAAAAGGCCAAGCCGTAAGCTTAGAAAACGAAAAGAAATTCAAAACGGCAACCTTAATCTTTCTGGCGAAATGCTACAAGAAGAGAGATTGGGCTATGCAAATTCATTTTGGCGCGATTCGCAATAATAATACGAAAATGTTCAAGAAACTGGGTCCAGACGCTGGATTTGATTCCATCAATGATCAAGGTCAATTGGCTGCACCATTAAATGCCTTATTGGATGCTTTTGACCAGGAAGATCATTTGCCAAAAACGATCCTTTATAACTTAAATCCAATCTACAATGATTTGGTTGGAAGTACTATGGCCAATTTCCAAACCGAACCCGGCGTGGCAGGCAAGATTCAATTCGGATCTGGCTGGTGGTTTAATGATACCAAACAAGGCATGATACGCCAGATGTCTGCTTTAGCCGATCAAGGTCTTTTGATGCATTTTGTAGGCATGCTAACCGATTCCCGAAGCTTTCTTTCTTATAGCCGGCATGAATACTTCCGACGAATCCTTTGCAATTTAATCGGGACTTGGGTAGAAGATGGGGAAATCCCGAATCATCCCGCTTTATTGAAAGAGCTAATTGAGAATATTTGCTATAACAACGCAAAAAGATATTTTAGCATTGATGTAGCTTAATCAAATTCTATCAAAGGTGGTGCCTTTCAGATGAGAATGGTATTTCGATGGTTCGGCAAGGGGAATGACCGCATCCCTTTAAGCCATATCAAGCAAATCCCTGGCGTGGAGGGCGTGGTTTGGTCCCTTCATGACATTCCGGCAGGGGAAGAATGGTCCATGGAGGATATCTTAAAGGTCCGGAAACAGGCCGAGGAATATGGCCTTAATATCGATGTCGTGGAAAGCGTCAATGTTCATGAAGACATTAAGCTAGGACTCCCAACTCGAGATCAATATATTGAAAACTATAAAAGAACCATTGTAAAGCTGGCCCAAGCTGGAGTAAAAGTCATCTGCTATAACTTCATGCCTATATTTGATTGGACCCGAACCGATCTGTACAAAGAAATGGAAGATGGATCTACTGCTCTCTTTTTTGAAAAAGCAAAAGTAGAACATATGGATCCGTTGGAATTGGCCAACAAAATATTGGATGATCCCCAATTCACCATGCCGGGATGGGAGCCTGAGAGATTAAAAGATTTATCCCGCCTGTTTGAAGCTTATAAAAATGTCGGGGAAGAAGATTTGTGGAATAACCTGAAGTACTTCCTAGAACAAATTATTCCGGTGGCGGAAGAGAATCAAATCAAGATGGCCATCCATCCTGACGATCCGCCATGGTCGATTTTCGGACTGCCAAGAATTATCACGAACAAAGAAAACATCCGAAGATTCTTAAGCTTGGTGGAGAGTCCTTACAACGGATTAACCCTTTGCAGCGGCTCTTTAGGGGCCAACCCTAACAACAACGTACCGGAGATGATCAGGGAATTTGCTGACCGGATTCACTTCGCCCATATTCGAAACGTCAAAATCTATGACAATGGGGACTTCATTGAAACCTCCCATCGGACGCAGGATGGTTCCGTTGATATTTATGATGTGGTCAGAGCTTATCATGAAAATGGTTTTACAGGGTACGCAAGGCCTGACCATGGAAGGCATATTTTCGATGAAGAATGCCGACCAGGATATGGATTATATGATCGAGCTTTAGGCATCATGTATTTATGGGGGATCTGGGATTCTTTAGAAAGAGCGAAAAAGGAGGGAACGCATGCTGCTAATTAATGGAAATCTGAAGGGAAAAACAGCCGTCATCACAGGAGGAGGAGGCGTGCTCTGCAGTGCGATGGCGATTGAATTAGGCAGACAGGGAGTCAACGTTGCGATTTTGAATCGAACGGCAGAAAAGGGAGAAAAAGTCGCAGAAGAGATTCGCCAAGCAGGAGGAAAAGCGATAGCCGTTGCTTGCAATGTGCTGGACGCAGAAAGCGTAAAAAGAGCGGAAGCCATCGTTACCGAAACCTTTGGAGCATGCGACATTCTGATCAATGGAGCGGGCGGCAACCATCCCAAGGGCGTCACGGCCAATGAAACCTTGAAGCTGGAGGATTTGGAAAAGGGAGAAATCACCACGTTCTTTGACCTCAGTGAGGAAGGATTTAACCATGTCTTCAATTTAAATATTTTAGGTACACTCATTCCGACTCAGATTTTTACAAAGAATATGCTTCAGAAAAAAGGAGCCACTGTGATCAATATGTCATCGATGAGCGCCCATTCGCCTTTGACCAAGGTTCCTGCCTATAGTGCCGCGAAGGCTGCGGTGAATAATTTCACCCAGTGGCTGGCCGTTCATTTCGCTGATGCAGGAATTCGCGTGAATGCGATTGCCCCTGGTTTCTTTCAGACGGAGCAAAATCGGAGTCTTCTAACGCATGAAGATGGTTCCCTCACGGACAGATCCAAAAAAATCTTGTCGCAGACCCCAATGGCCCGGTTCGGTAAACCTGAAGATCTGCTTGGAACCTTACTATGGCTGGCGGATGAGAACATGTCTGGCTTTGTCACGGGAATCGTGATTCCTGTAGATGGCGGCTTTATGGCATATTCCGGCGTATAAGAGGGCATAAAAACAACAAGAATCTACTAAACAACGGAGTTTAGTAGATTCTTTTAAGTAAACCAACGGAAAGGATGGATAGATATGAAGAAATGGGATGTATTGAAACGTATAACAGACATCGGAGTTGTAGCTGTCATTAGAGCGGAAAGTGTGGATCAAGCCATTGACATCTCCAATGCCTGCGCAGAGGGAGGGATCCCGGCTCTTGAAGTGACGTATACGGTTCCAGGCGCAACGGAAGTCATCATGGCCTTAGCATCAAGAAAAGAGACCAATGGTTTGATTGTTGGGGCAGGTACCGTATTGGATTCAGAAACAGCCCGTATTGCCATTTTAGCCGGAGCTGATTTTGTGGTTTCCCCAAGCTTTGATTTGGAATCCGCGAAGCTGTGCAATCGATACCAGGTGCCCTATATGGCAGGGTGCATGACGATCTCTGAAATGCTTCGGGCCATGGAAGCCGGGTGCGACATTATCAAGCTATTCCCAGGAAGCGCCTACGGACCTTCCTTTGTCAAGGACGTGAAAGGACCTCTCCCGCATGCCAACGTGATGCCAACAGGAGGGGTAAGCCTGGATAATGTCCAAGAGTGGTTTAAAAACGGCGTAATCGCTGTCGGGGTGGGAAGCCAGCTCACCAAAGGAACCGCACAGCAAATAACAGAAACAGCCAAACGATTTGTTGATAAAGTTCGGGAAGCCAGAAATTGAGGCAAGAAAAATACATACCGAGGTGGAAACGAGATCGTCCTATAATTCGGTCGTTCGGATTGATAACGGGAGAAAGTCCAATTAAAAAGTCCGCTTATTTCACCCTCTTTCTAGAAAAAAGTGAAATAGGCGGAAAAACTCCTGTTATACCCAAGACCTCAAAAAAAGACCAGTAATGGTCTTTTTTTCCTTAAGCCGATTTTACTGTGTCACGTAGTGTGCACTATTTACTCCCTCAACCGCAGGCTGCCCTGGTGCAGGTGGGGTTCCATGGATATAAGGAGGCGATGGCAAGAGTGTGGGGTTTTGTCCCATGGCTACAGGACTGGAGATATACTCGAACTGGGCCTGACCATCCATGCTTGGGCCGCTTGCCCAGCGTCCGGTTTGGCTTTCTTCCCCTTGCGAGAAATTCATAAAGGAGTAGGATACTTCTTGTTTTTCCAAATCCTGCGGGAAAGTACTTGGTACGATGGCTTTTTGATTCATTTCCAATTCCTCAATTGCTGCCATCCATTGATTTTGATGCATCGTGTCTCTCGCAATCAAGAACGAAAGCATATCCCTAACGCCTTTATCCGTTGTCATTTCATATAAACGGCAAACCTGTAGGCGACCTTGAGATTCCGCATTTAAATTGGCCCGAAAATCAGCCAGGAGATTCCCGCTTGCAATCGTGTAGCGGGCATTCCACGGGTATCCTACACTATCTGTAGGGGTTGCACCCAATCCGGATACAATGCCATGCTGTGGATTCATTCCGCCTAAAACCGTTTTAATAATGGAATCTTCCACGTTTGTTCCACCTAAAACGGCATTCAGTACAGGATTTTCAGCTGCCTGTTCCTGTTCCCGGACAGGAGCATTATCCAGCAATTGGGCAATCATCGTAGCCAGCATTTCCACATGCGCCATTTCTTCGGTCCCAATATCCAGGAGCATATCGCGGTACTTTTGCTCCCCCCTGCAGTTCCACCCTTGAAATAAATATTGAATCATGACCGTAATTTCGCCAAATTGACCCCCAAGAACTTCTTGCAGCTTTTTCGCGTAAACCGGATCAGACCTGTCGGGCTTAGCATTGTATTGCAGTTCCTTTATATGAAAAAACATGTTGGGTCCCCCTTATTTTGTGAGTCCAAGATATTTTTGCCTTATTGGCCGGAGATAAACAGGGGAGGGGAAGGTGAATAATGGAAAAAGAAATAATAAAGAACCCCTCTTTGCATTTAAAAAGGGGTTTCTGCGATTTTTAATTGATGCCTCAATTGGATAAAAGAATCAACGATCTCCGGTTCAAAAAATACTCCTTTTTGCTCTTGTATAAAAGATAATGCCTTTTCTACCGGCCAAGCCTCTTTATAGGCACGTCGGCACGTCAGAGCGTCAAATACATCGATCACGGATACTACCCTGGCTTCGAAGGGTATTTCCTGCCCTTTTAGGCGAGATGGATATCCGCTTCCATCCCATTTTTCGTGATGGTGAAGGATGATATTTCGGGTAATTTCGTGATGTTCCTGTAACAGATCCGTTTCGAATTCCTTGGAGATTTTGTTAAAAATATCAACGCCAACTAACGGATGCGTTTCAATAATCATTCTTTCATAATGAGATAAAGAGCCGGGTTTATACAAGATTCCTTCCGGTATTCCGGCTTTACCAATATCATGGAGGATGCTGGAGTTTGCCACATGCTCCATATATTCCTCAGAAAGACCAAGACGGCATCTCTGGTTATGGAAAAAAACGAGTTTTTTGGTCAACTTCTGAACCCTTTTTAAATGGTCTTCAATCCCCGGATCCTGAATTTCACAGGAAATGGCTAGCACTCTTAAAAGCTCCGTACGCAATTGAAGGATTTTTCTCCTGGAGATATAAGTTCCTTCACGAAGCTGCTCCAGCTCACGGAATATGCCAACATAGTAAACATTACCGTCCTGTTCAATGGGTGTTATGGTCATGGAAGAATGCCATAAATCTCCGTTTTTCTTTCTATTAATGAAAACCCCTGACCACGAACGGCCTTCTTTAAGTGTTTGCTTGAGCTGATTGAATGTAGACGAAGGAGTCATATGGGATTTAAAGAATCCAGCTCTCAGGCCCCGTACTTCCTTTGCAAAGTAACCTGCGATCCTTTCATAAGCTTCATTGACTTCCAGAACGATATGATGTTCATCTGTGATGACAACGGCATCGGCTAAGCGAAGATAATGACTGAACCATGTTGCGGTTTGTTCCATAGGCCCCCCCAATCAGCTATATATTTTTTCTTAGCTTCCAATATAGTATTAATTAAAATATTTTACCATAAGATCCAAATGTCAGCGTGTGATATTCTTTATAGCTATTATAGGATGAAATGGATATACAGACCATGCTTGTCCCTTAAGGGGTTGAAAAAAAGCGGAGAAACTCGTTCTCCGCTTATATTAAGGAGGAGTCTAAGGGGCTTTTACAAGTGGTGGATGTTACGGGTTAATTACCAAGCGCGGCTAATAATGACAAGCAAAATGTAAAGGACCAGAATGAAGGCAATGCCTCCGCCGTACCCTACTGCACTCATATAGTTCAGCCTCCTTTCTTTTAGAAGGTACTATAGTATATGAAAAGTAGAGAGAGACGTAAGGGCAAGTATAGTAGGGTAGTTGTGGATTTATTGAAGCGGTTATCTAGAGGCCTTTGATAGAAATAAGCGGAGAAACTCCGACTATAGTTAAATATTTTAAGATTTCAAGCAAAATAACCGGAGTTTTTCCTGCTAATGAAGATAAATAGGATGTTTTCAGGAGGGTTTTATCGATATTAGCCAGACTATTTCCAGTTATTCTCTCGTTTTGGGTCCCATTTTTTGAAATAACTGGATTTTCTCCCGTTATGGCCTGGAACGCTTACATATCCATAATTCTCCATTATGCCACCACATTGGATTTATTTTTCAAAAACTCAGCCAATGCCGCTAAAGCTTCTATTTCATCACTGCCTTCCGCTTCAATGTTAATCTTCATTCCATTGTGAATGCTCATTAGCATTAGTCCCAGAACACTCTTGCCATCTGCTGTTGCATGATCCTTTTTCAGCTTAATAGCGGATCTATATTTGCTTGCAACTTTTGCAAATTCCACAGCACGCCTAGAAGAGAATTTGGTGATACATACTTGTTTGGAAACCATAATCTTTCACCCCTTTATAAAAATGAGCTCCTCACTGAAGACCGACTCTGATGATTTCATTATAGATAGGTCCGCAAAAAAGCGCTTTAATTTTGTTAGATTTTCCCACGCTAAAATTAAGTAAGAATGAGTCCAAAAGAGATCACAGAAATATATTGTCAGATTTTCGAATAATAACAAAAGGAAAAGACCAATTACGCCTATGAATTGTTGGCCTTTTCCTGCTCAATTGCCTTTTTCTTTCGTAACGCAGCTATTCCTAGCAAAAGCAAAGGGAAACACAGTCCAAACGTAAGCGAATAGGCGGTCCAATGAACAAACACTACCGTCTGGTAATGTACCATATTCGGACTCAGGACAAGAGAGAAGACTACGACGATTATTCCTAATGGGTAAGTCAAGAACCGATAGCCTCTCAAGTTAAAGATCTGGGCGAGACCCAAGCAGGAAGCGTAAAAGCAAATCGTCACTTTAAAAAAAATCGTTACAAACCATATTCCCGCCATAAGCGCTTCTACCCGTTGAAAAAAATCTCCCACATTGATTTTTTTTGCCAAATAGTAGGCAGGGGCAAAATGGACCGAAGTATTGCTTGCTCCGAGAACGGCGATACATAAGAAAGTTATCACAAGCAAGAAGCATCCCCCCATGAAGGTTCCGGTCAAAAAAGATTTTTTGGCCCCAGCAATCCGGTTCACATAAGGGAAAACCATTAAAAAAATAGAAAGCTGCAAGAAGGGATTTCCAAGAAATCGAAACGAGCTCATGATGACCGGCTCGATTCCTTTCCCCAGTATGGGTTGGATTTTTACCGTTTCGATCTGATTGGCAACGGATAAAGAAAGAAGAGCAAATAGAAAAAAGATCCAGGGAAAAAGAAGCTCTCCCACTCGGGATATCGGTTCAAGCCCCAGTCTTACGCCCATGATGACCACGGCCAGGAAAAAAATATGGACCGCCTGAATGGGCGTTTCCTGCATGATCTCAATGGTCATGAAGGCGCCGATTTGCCGAAGGAAAACGGCTGTGCTGTGAATAAAATAGAACACAAAGACCAGGCTAACCGCTTTTCCCAGCCACTTGCCCAAAAGCTCTTCCGCGTATTCCATTAGGTTTTTCCCTGGGAACAGGCTGCCCAGAGCATTGTACAAAAGAATCAACCCCATCCCCATCCCGATGTCAAAAATGAGGGTAATCCAGGCATCCTGTTTGTTGTGCTCGGCAAGTTCAGCTGGCAGGATCAAAACGCTGCCGCCAATGGTAAAAAAGAAAACCAGGATGGCAAACTGGCGTGCCGTGATCTTTCCGTTTTCAATCATCAATGTCACCTTATTTCTATTTTGGCAGTCCGAATAATGCTTTTGTGATGGGGGCATAAATCGCTGTTACTGCATCCTGGGGATTGGGAAGATCAATTTGCAGCGATTCGGCAATGCTTAAACCGGCACCTAATAGGAGCAGGAAGCAAAAGACCCCCATTTCCCTTTTCCATCCCTGCTTCCAAAGAGTTGGTATTTCTAGAATGGCGATACCAATGATTACCGCTGCAATTCCAAATAGAGCCACCATATGCATTCCTCCTATCGCTTTTCCTGAAAAGGATCACCGATCACTCCCGTTCGCCTGATTTTTACGTTCGTTTTCACATCGACGGTGAGTTGCGGGAAGATCTGATTCCAGTCGCTTTTTCTTTCCTCCCAAAAAGCTGGATCAGCACGGTTAATCGCTTCGCCAAAGCCGAAGATGTCCGACCGGTACGCTTTCTGGGCTTTGCGGATCGAGGCTTCCATGAGCTCCTGGAGATTTTTTTCAGCTATCTTCTCCAGCTGAGCAATAGATTCCGTACGCATGATATCTATCGAGCAGAGGACCTCCTCGATATCGCTTTCCACCTGCACTTCCACATCGATTCGGGGTTTTCCCTTTTCCACATGGCCCTTTATCTTGCTTTCAGCACGGACAGACCGGAGGGCCATTTTCCCCCCTTCGGGGCAAGGGACAATGCCGAGCGTCTGTTCAACATTGCCCAGGATATAGTTCAGCCCTTTGCTTTCCCTCTCGCTTAACCAGCCGACGAGTTTCCCTGATTGATCAAACGCGGCGATACCGGAAAGCTGCAAAAGCGCTGAAGGGTTCGCCTTTTCAATGTTCGCTTTTTCAGAAGACTTTTCCTTATCCCCCCAAACCCGGATTCCGCCAATAGCTGGATTTTTCCCTTCACTGGACAAATCGGACAGCAGTTCGTCTAGTGTAACCCCAATGGTTGGCGCCCACGTGATTTCCATTCGTTCTAACATGCGCATAATACTGTTGGAAGGCAGCTTCTCTAACGGCGTTAGCACCTTCAGGATATCTTCTGCTTTCTGCCCTCTGGCAACCAAAACAAAAAAATCAGGCCGCACTTGTCTGACTCTGGAAAACAAATCCAGCGACTCGGTAATTCCTTCCCGCGCCAACTCTTCACCAATCACAAGGACGCGGAGGTGGGCGGGATACAGCACTCGAGGGCTCATGACTTTTCTTATGGCTTCGGACAAGGTATCTCCGGTTGCTGTGTATAAAATGACCGGTGCATATCCCGATCCGCCCTTCTGGGAAGCGACTTCTTTCGGATCCGCGACTTGGACTGAAATCAAGTATTGGTTGCCCGATTTCTCGATACTCATTCCAAGAACAATCGCCAGTTCATTCAATTCCTTCCGGCTCCAGCATCCGGAGAGCAGAAGCAGCGAAAGGAGACACAGCATGAATAGGCTCCTTTTTCGATTCATCAATACATGATTCACCCCCTTTTTCGTTTAGAAGAAGTTGGGCTTTGCTGGCGGGTGATATTACGCTGGTTAATCAATCGGGGGCGTACCGACAATCCCCATTGGGGCAGGCGGAAGATCGCATCCTTTTGGTCCGCTAGGTTAAAGGGAGCCATAGGGGACATGTAAGGAACACCGAATGACCGAAGGCTGGTCAAATGAAGCAATAAGGCGATAATCCCCAGCAGGATTCCAAATAAGCCAAACGCTGCTCCCAGCCCGATAAACCCAAAGCGCAAGATCCTTATCGCTATCGCCATATTAAAAGCGGGAAGGACAAAATTGGCGATGGCCGTTATGGAGACCACAATAACCATCGCGGCCGAGACGATTCCAGCTTCCACCGCCGCTTGTCCGATAACCAAAGCCCCAACAATCGAAACCGCTTGGCCTACTGCTCTCGGCATGCGTACCCCGGCCTCGCGGAGAATCTCAAAGGCGACTTCCATCATAAGAGCTTCGATGAAGGCGGGGAATGGCACACCCTCACGCTGTGAAGCCAAGCTGATCAGAAGCGGGGTGGGGAGCATTTCCTGATGGAAGGTCGTAATGGCGACATAGAGGGAAGGGCCGAATAAGGCTATTCCCAAAGCCAAATAGCGGAGTATGCGGAGCAGGCCGAAGTCGGAACGGTGGTAGTAGTCTTCGGCCGCTTGCAAATATTGCACAAACAAAGCCGGGACGAGAAGAACGAAGGGGGTCCCATCTACGAAAATGGCAATTCGCCCTTCCAATAGTCCGGCAGCAATTACGTCTGGACGTTCCGTATTGTAAATCGTAGGAAAAGGGGTAAACGTCTCGTCCTGAATCAGCTCCTCAATATAACCGCTCTCCAGGATACCATCGATGTCGATCTCGCCGAGGCGCTGACGAACTTCGTCTATTATCTTGTCATCGGCTATCCCCTTCACGTACATGATAGCAACATTCGTTTGCGTAACCCGGCCGATCTTTTGGCTTTCCATCCAAAGGTTTGGGTCTTTAATTCTCCTGCGCACCAAAGCGGTATTCGTGCGAAGTGATTCAGAAAACGCTTCACGGGGTCCCCTGATTACTGTTTGAGCGGACGCTTCGGTAACTCCCCGATCTTCCCAGCCTTCCGTACTGACCGCAAGCGCCTTATCGTGCCCGTCCACAAGGATAATCGTTTGTCCTGATAATAGGGAAGATAAGAGCTGGCCAAGATCATCGACTTCCTGAATATCCCCATTGGTTAGGACCTTTTCCTTCAATCGCGTCAGAAGATTTCCTTGTTGCATGATTTGCTTCCAATCTTTCTCATCGATATTTAACATCATTAGGGATGCCATGATGGATTCATAGATCGTCTGGTTATTTGCAAGACCATCGGTAAAAAATAAGGCAGCTTTTAGCTCAGTGGATCGGCCGATCATGATTTCCCTCGAGATGATATCCGGACTGTTGCCAACTCTCGCTTTGATGCACCTTATGTTTTCCTGCAGATGGGCATGAAGCGGCTGCTTTTCGTTGAAAATCCCATCTTTCCGGGATGGAGGAGAGCTTGCTGCGTTAAAGATTCGTTTGATCGCTTGTTTCAGGAATTTCATAACATGCCCCATTGATTGTTTTAGTACCAATTATTCCCACTCGAAATGAACTTAGACGAATGGGTGCCATTTTTCGCAGGTTTAGGAATAAAACGAAGAAGCCCCATTCTTATTAGAATAGGGCTTCGCCACGCTTGCTTATTTATTTGCCATCTTTTCAATGGAACGTCGCATCGGTGCCGCCGCTGGTTTATGGTGCAGAAGATAATAAAGGACCAGGGTGCTGAAAGCCGTCAATCCGGCAATGAGAAACATGGTATGATAGCTGGTTTTTCCTGCGATGAGACCCAGGATATAAGAGCCTAAACCATAGCCCGTATCAAAAAAAAGAAAGAAGGTTCCTGTAGCCAGTCCGCCCCTGTGCTTCGGTGCAGCCTTGATCGCAATCGTTTGGAAACAGGGAAGAAGGGCTCCGAATCCAAGGCCCACGATGGCTCCTGAAAACAAGAAAGTCGTGATGGATTCGACTTGGCTAAGAGCGACCATTCCTATGGAAAACAATAGAATTCCTGGGTAGACGAGAACATGCTCCCCTTGGCGATCAAGCAGCTTCCCGGTAAGCGGCCGCGATAGGATAATCACTGCAGCAAAGACTACAAAGAAATAACTGGCTGAGCTGGATAGCCCAATCTCTTTAGCGTAAACGGAAATAAACGTAGCGATCGTACAGTAAGAGAAGGCTAGCATTAATCCGGTTAAAGCAATGGGAATGGCCTTGGGTTCGATGTAGCTTTTCCAGCCTGTCAGCTGCTCTCCTTTTGGCTGTGGCACTCGATTCGGTGTTTGCACGTTAACCCCGAACAGAAAGGAAAGGAAGGAAAAAAGAATACAGACATAGAGTACGAAGCTATAGCTTAAATGCTCTAAAACAACCAATCCGATAAACGGACCAAGAACCATGGCTAGACTCATGCAGAGTCCAAAATAGCCAACCCCTTCTCCTTTCCGGCTGTCTGGTATAAGCTGGATGGCCATCGCCCCTGTCATCGTTGTCGCGGAGCCAAATCCAATGCCATGGATGAAACGCAAGAGAAGGAGGGCAAGCAGGCTTTGCACTCCTAGGTACATCACGGTACAGCTAAAAAACAGCGCGAGAGCAAATAAGACGAGCTTTCTCGGATTATACTGGTCAATCCATTTCCCTGCTAAAGGCCGCAGGAGGATGGTGGATATAATAAATACGGTGATGGTTAACCCAATGTCTTGTTCACCGCCTCCAAGATCTTCTTTTACGTAGATAGGGAGGGTAACTGCTAACATATAAAACGTCATAAACAGAAAAAAACTGCTTAAACATACGAACACAAAATCGCGTGTCCATAACTTTTGATTTTGCACTTCTATCTCTCCATTTCTTTGATCAGCTTTGTGGATTGATCTGTAATTTGTTTGAGCCATTTCTTGAGTTGTTCCACCTGCTGGTCGGGAAGCCCTGTCAAGGCACTCTGGATCACTTCTTGCTCGATGGGAGTAAGCTTTTCATTCAATAAACGTCCTTCTTCCGTAAGTACAGCCAAGAAGGATCTTCGATCCTCCGGATTCGGTTTTCTTTTGGCAAGTCCTTTTCTTTCCAATTGATCAAAAATTCGTGCTACATTGGTCTGGTCCTTTCCTACTCGAAGAGAAAGATCTTTCTGATTGATTCCATCTTGTTCAGCTAGACGATTCAATACCGTCCATTGCTCCGGGGTAATGCCAAATGGCTGAAAGTGAATGGTAAGGAGCTGACTTATCCGGCGGCCGGCATTGTTAATGAGAAACCCTAAAGATTGATCTAGATTCAACGGTTTTAACTCCCTTTCATTTATATGCTATAGCAATTATATTCATAGCATATGAAACATGTCAATGGTTATTAGATGGAACTACTGTCGACTAAATTTACTTGTCTAAACAAATGTTATTCTTTAATATTTAAATGAACCAAGTGAGAGCTGCTTAGATATATAAACGAAAGAAGGTTTAGAATGCAAAATCAAAAAATAGATAAGCAACAAGCAGGAGAGAAGCTCATTCGGGTTGTCGCTTTTACGCTGATTATTTCCGTTATGAACGCTACGATGTTTAATATCGCCCTTCCTTCCATTGCCCAAGAATTCACGCTTACTGCTTCTCAAGTAAGCTGGGTCGTCACCGCTTATATTATTATTTACGCGGTGGGTTCCGTGACCTATGGGAAATTGGCCGACAAACTTCCACTGAAAGATTTGCTTACGATCGGCTTTACCCTTTTTGCGCTTGGCTCCCTTGTTGGCTTTGCGGCTACAGAATTCTGGATGATCATTTTAGGCCGGGTTTTACAGTCCATGGGGGCATCTGTCATTCCAGCGACGGCGATGGTCATTCCGATCCGTTATTTCTCGCCTGCTACACGAGGCAGGGCCCTCGGAATTACTTCTTCGGGCTTAGCCTTAGGGGCAGCCATTGGTCCTGTCGTGGCAGGTCTAGTCACCACTTTATCGGATTGGCGCTATCTCTTTGGCTTATCCTTGCTGGTTTTACTTACCTTGCCATACTACCGGAAGTACCTGGATTCTGAAACAGGCAATGATGGGAGCATCGATCTTTTGGGCGGATCCTTGCTTGCTGTAACCATCACGTTTTTCCTGCTTGGGATCACAAAAGGTTCCTTGGTTTTATCGCTGGTCGGTTTAGTCTTATTGTTCCTATTCTTAATGCGCATAAAACAGGCGAGAGAACCTTTTATTGCCCCGAGCCTGTTCCTGAATAAGCAATATTCGATAGCACTACTGGTTAGTTTTTTAACCAATGCCGTAAGTTTTGGGATTCCCTTTCTCATCCCGCAGATGCTGGCAGGCTTGAACCACTTGTCTCCGGCCTGGATCGGTTTTACCTTGTTTCCGGGGGCCATTATCGCTTCCCTATTAGGCAGAACCGGAGGGAAGCTAGCGGATAAGAAGGGCAACGTATTTCTCGTTACCTTGGCAGCCGCGTTGCAATTTTCATCCTTTTTTCTGCTGTCGATTTCCGCAGGCCTATCCAATTTGATCATTATCTGGTTCCTCATTTTAGGGAATATTGGCCAAACCTTTATCCAGATTGGCCTATCGAATACCGTCTCCAGAACCTTATCCAAAGGCCAAGCTGGAGTGGGGATGGGATTGTATATGATGTTTAATTTCATCGCCGGTGCGATAGCTACAACGGTCTATGGGAAAGTCCTGGATTCCCAAGGAACCGATATTCAATGGAATCCGCTGCTGATCAATCATGATGCGGCGTTATTCAGTAATATCTTCTTTGTCCTTACGTTAATGGTAATTATGATTACAGCTGTATTTATTCTCCAGTTTGGCCATCGAAAAAAGAAAAAAGAGTTAGACCCAAAGCTCGATGTGAAAAAAGCTTAAAAATATAGGAAGAGGAAGGCTGACTTTAAACCAAGGTTTGGAGCAGCCTGTTTCTTTTGGCTTGCCAACTTTATAGTATTGAATTTTCTTGCAGCATGTAAGAGAATGGATAAGTGGCAAGGAGTGTGAAGGAAGATGAGAGTAAAATCATCCGTTCTCAAACTGACAGCAAAAGTGGAAGAATTAGCCGAAAAGATTTTGAATGAGGTAGAAGGAAGTCTTCTCGAAGCGACCAACAACGATGATTTAGAGCATGATGCGGCAAAAAGCATAGAGGCCGCGAAGGCTTATGGGACAAGGGACTTTGATGAGGCCATTGTCTATCTGGCCCAAAAGATGGGCAGCATTGTGGATAGTACGGGGATCGTTAACAAGCGGCAGTTTAAGATTAATGAATTGTCTAGGCGAATCATTACGAAAGTAAAAGATTTAAGAACGGAAAAAAATCGACAAATAAATCGAGTCGATACCAACCTGCTTACTCACTCTCCATTTTTCATTGGCGGCAAAAGGAAACAGGTGGAAGAGGGCAATAAGGTCCTGATCGATAAAAATGGACTTAAGCAGCTTACATACGAAAACCATAAAGGCAAGTTCCTCAGCATGTTTGATGCTAAGACATTGTTTGCCCTGTTTGGCATTTGGGAGGACCAAGGAAAAAAGGAATGGTTTTCTTTTAATGAGTATGAGTTGCTTCAACGCATGAACCTGGACCGAGGAGGCGGAAAGCAATACAAAATGGTCCGGGATTCTCTCGAGACCTTGCGAAGCACAGAGGTCGTTCTAAAAGAATACTACGAAAAGGCAAAAGGAAGAACCATTATCACCAAAAGCTTTTATCTCGTCACCGCTAGAAATTTAATTGAGAATGAGCAAGAGGATGGTAAAATCCGGTCACGCGAATATCAGTTCCAATTTTCTCCCTATATTCTGCAATCATTAAAAGAAGGCTACTATTCTTTAGTGAGCCTGGCCATCCTTGATGAACTGAGGCTTGACTCATCCAAAGGGATGTATATTACCCTGAGTGCCTTAAAAGGGATGGCTCCTGAAGAACAAAGCAAATTCTATCACGGAGATGGCTTCTTTGAAATTCCTCTAGAGACGATTTACCATCACTTGCATCTCACGGATATTGACAGAAAAAATAAGGCAACCATAAAAAAAGCATGCGAAGACTTGAAATCGCTCGAGATTATTTCCGATTATAAACTCGCCGGGGAGGGAAGGAAGGCAGATTCGATTCGACTTTATCCTTCCAAATGGTTTAATGATTTAATGAGCGGGAACCTGAAACAGATTGCAGCAAAGTCCTCATAAAACAAAAAAAGAAGTGTACCTTAACGTACGCTTCTTTTTTTCTTTTGATTTTAAATTTTTTTTGTACGTTAAAGTACACCTGCTGTACGTGAAGGTACACCAATCGCCGTTTCAAAATGTGTACGTTAAAGTACACTAAAGCTGTGGATAATGTTTGTTCTGTGGATATCTTGAATTGTACGTTAAAGTACACTACTTTTTGGGCCTTGACGATGAATAAAGCGTACGCGATAGTACACTAATCAAACGGATAGACACAATTGTTTCATTTCACACTAAAATCAAGGATTCGCCAATTTGCGACAGCATTTTTAACGTTTTTTTGTCTTCCCCCACTAATCGTTTGTACGTTAAGGTACACTAGAAATGTTATTTGATCGGTAACATATTAGGGCAAAAGTGTACGTCAAGGTACACTAATGATAACCAGCCTCCGTTCTTTCAAAGTGTACGTTAAGGTACACCAAAAATCTATTGCTATTTTTAAAAAAAAGACAAAAAAAGTGTACGTTAAAGTACACTAAGTTGAGAGGGAACACCACCATACGTACGTCAAGGTACACTATGGAAATCTTTAAAAGAGATCAGTATTATGTTGAATATACATAGAAAACATGGCTAGAAAATGCACGAGGAAAAAGAAAAAAGGCCTCCACCTACCACAGCGGAAGCCCAGAAGAAAGAGTGTACCACCACTCTCCCTCGTACAATTGCTGAGATCCCAGGCTACCAACCAATCGATCTCAACTTTCACGGAAAACAACGGAAGAAGACTTGATGGCTACCAACCAACAAGCTTCCTCAGCCTGTCCAAAAATAGAAAACAGAAAAAAATCGATCCCATCAGGGGTCTGCTTTCCTGTTCCTTTTTAAAAAATAATTTAAAAAGGTGTATTTCTTATTGCCTTTTTTAGAAATTATACAGAGAAATCCAGTATTTTTCAATAGTCAGGAGGTGATAGACATGTTCATTCTGCAAAATAAGAAAGCCCAAAAAGAGTTTTTGGATACGAAACCCGTTGCTATGACTTACGATTTCCTTAAAGCTTTATTTCGTATGGAGATCAACTTCAAACGCAAAGAAGAGACCTTTACCATGAATAAAGAGAGTCGTCCCCGCCAGCTCAATCACCTTACCCATGCGGATTTAGCGGTGGCGACGGTTCTTTTTGTCGTGTGCAACACGCAAGGGCAGATTTGGAATGTCACTCCTCACATGATCTATCAGAAGCTGGCTGATCTCTATGAAAATCCGATTTCGTCCTCTCAGTTCTATGAATCTCTCGAAAAGTTCAAGCTGCATGGACTCATCAAGGAAGAAGAGACGAAAGGGCTGTACAACTATCAATTAAACTATTTTTGGGATCATGAGAAGGGGCGAATCCTCCGCTACGTGATTTTCCACCCCGTCATCTTCACGGAAGCTTTTTCGAAGCTCCCTTTATCCCACAAGAAGCTTTTTTATGTAGCTGTCGGGCAGCAACGAAAAAAGGCATACACCCAGTATCACTCCCTTAAAAATGATGGGGAGGACTTTAGCGGGATGTATGCCCTTACCCATAAAAATCAACGCCATCAGGTGCGTCAGATCCTGACTGACCTCACGGAGCTGCCTATCATGGATGGGCAAGCTCTCTTTTCCATAGGCAAATTAGAACGAAAAGGGAAAGGCTCCTATGTCGGCATTTACTCCGTGAATGCTTATTTCATCATGAAATCGGTAAAGGGCCAGAAATACCATGAGCCCATCTTAGCCCGTAAAGTCTATCCGCGGCTTTACAGTTGGGTGAAAAATTGGCTATGGGAGCACAAGGCAGGGGAAATCCTCGAATATAACCAGGGGCAATATGCCTTTCAATTGATTAGAGGGATGAGCAAACTCTCGCGTTCCGTCATGAAGCATGTACTGGAGCAGCTTATCCTCTACTTCCAAACCTATCGATCTCTGCCTGCAGACCTTGCAAGGTTTATCAGGGAAAAGAGAATAACGAAAACGGAAGCCTTAATCCTTCAAACGGCAGAAGAAACCGGCGTACGTTCTCTCATCTCTCTTCATGCGCCTAAAAAGGAGAAGAAATACCGGGAGCAGGAGTTTGCATCTAAACTGAGCGCTTTTCCTCTTAAAGCCATTAAGGAAGCCTGCCAAAGCGCGTTTAAAGCCTTACAAGCAACCGTCATCGAACGAACGCTTCCTTTAGAGCAGTATGTCATCGAAGAGGCATTGAGCCCATGGAAGGAATTTTCTTTAGTCCGTCTGCAAGCTCACCGGGAGCAACGGGATCCTATAGCTTATGAAAGCATCGAGCGCTGGGCATACAGTCAGATGGAGCTTGGATACCATTCAAACGAAGCGATTCTTCAATTTGCGCTGGAGCAAGTGGACAAACTTCCGTACGCTAGTATAATCCCTGACGTGCAGAATGACTTTAAGCTAGAAAATCTCCTAGTTGAAAAGCATCTTAGCTGCCAAAAATAGCCTTCTTTTTTGAAAAACAAAGAAAGAGGGCTATTTGCCTTGCACTCCGCTAGAACCCCCCACGAGATCCTTCCCAATCCATTAACTTTTCTCTACAATATTGTTGTATAAATAAACCAAAACACCAATCCACAAAAAGTTAAACATTGATTCTCTTTTGTTATATCCACATAAAAACAAGAACTTGCCTGTGTATAGTCTACATTAGCTTAGTTATGTGGATAAAAAAAGAGAGGGTTAGCCTCCTCATTTTCGCCATTCTACACAAAACCAAGAAACCGATCGTGGATAATTGGGGAACGGAGGAAAACTGCCCTGTTTTGTGGATAACTATGCGCTGTTTTTTTATCCAAAAGCTTGCATCATTTTTTACTTGTTTTTATATGAAATAAGGGAGTTTCTTCTTGTTTTTATGCGCTCGATTAGCAAAGATTGCTTGTTTTTGTCCTGCTAAAAGCTTTTCCATCCCTTTTCTAAGAAGCTCTTGCGGCTCTCTAATAAAAGATATGTATTAAAAAAAGATGTATTTAAAAATAAAGTTTAATTTAATTCATATAAAGTGACTTAGAGGATAGTCTTACTGAAACTGGAAAAAATCATCATGTTCGATGTTGATAACTTGCTAACTAAGGGAGGGACAATCCACAATGATGGGTATAACTAAATCCAGTACAGAACGTTACGCCAATATCATTCCGAAGGCAGAACTCGATACAAAAGAAAAGAGGCTTGATCCCTTTCCCATCTATAATCAGCTCCGCCAAATCTCCCGTTCGCTATGATTCCACCCGAAATTTCCCCAAAAAATTGAAATAACCGGAGATTCCCCTGTTATCCCAAGCACCATGCTCCCCGGATTTTGAGCAAGATGCATCACGATTTATATATTTTTAGGCAGGTCACCATTTTTCACCATTCTTTCACCATTCTTCTTTAAATTAAGAAGTGTTCCAAATACATTTCAAATGATAAAGGAGTGCTTGAAGATGAAAAAGTGGATGAAATCATTAATGGTAGGTGCTCTAGCTGTTTCCGTTATCGCACCGGCAGCTGCATTTGCGGCAACGACGACGACAGATACAGAGGTTCAGGCTGGTCAAGGTTTTGAAAATAAAAAGAAAATGAATCTGGAAGAAAGAAAAGAAAATCAGGAGCAGCTGCTGGAATTGATTCAAAAGTATACCCCAGAATTGGCCGAGCAGTTCCAGGCTATCTTTGATAAACAAGAAGAAACATTTACAAAAGTAAATGAAATCCGCGAGCAAGTAAAAGCCGGAACCCTAACTGAAGAGGAAGCACAAACTCAATTGAAAGAGCTAGGAGTAGACTTTGGCCGAAAGGGATTTGGCGGCAAGCAATTGGATGAGGAAACCAAGGCTAAAGTGGATACTATTCGCGAGCAAGTAAAAGCCGGAACCCTAACTGAAGAGGAAGCACAAACTCAATTGAAAGAGCTAGGAGTAGACCTCGGCCGCAAGGGATTTGCTGGCAAGCAGTTAGATGAAGAAACGAAAGCCAAAGTGGATGCTATCCGCGAGCAAGTAAAAGCCGGAATGATTACCGAAGAGGAAGCACAGACTCAATTGAAAGAGCTAGGAGTAGACTTTGGCCGCAAGGGCTTTGCTGGTAAGCAGTTAGATGAAGAAACGAAAGCCAAAGTGGAGGCCATCCGCGAGCAAGTAAAAGCCGGAACGATTACCGAAGAGGAAGCGGCTCAAGAGCAGCTAAAGGAGTTGGGAGTCCCTTTCCATCAGCATGGCAAAAACAATCTTCACCGTCAATTGGATGAAGCTGTGAACGCAAATGATGAAGCTAAAATCAAGGAGCTTTTGACTCAATTATTGACGGATATGCAAAATCGCGAAGAAAAGTAGTGCAACTTGACTATAAGCCGCATGAGATTACTCATGTGGCTATTTCTGTGTGTACATGTTTAATCTTGCTAAATTTTCACTGATTTTTCACCATTCTCCTCTATAATCATTAAAACTCAAATAAGGATAAGCCTGGGGGTAGTAACTATCCCTGGGAAATACGGAGGTGGATATTCGTAATGAAACGTTACATAACTGGGATCTTAGCCCTAAGCTTGATGGCTGTACCTTGGGACCAGTCCGTAGACGCTGCGGCAGCAGTCCAGGTAATCATAGATGATGACAAAGTATCCTTTGACCAAGAACCTATGATTTTACATGATTTCACGATGGTTCCGATGAGAGAGATTTTCGAGAAATTGGGGGCGGAAGTGAACTGGAATCAAGCCACGCAAACGGTCGTAGCCACCAAAGATGAGGTGACCATTCAATTGAAAATAGGTTCAACCTTTTTATTGAAAAATTATCAGCAGATTCCTGTAGATGTGCCGGCCTATGTGCAAAATGGCAGAACATTCGTCCCGCTGCGTGTCATTAGTGAATCCTTTGGGGCTGATGTGGCTTGGGACCAAGCGGCAAAAACGGTCCATATCACGTCTCCGCAAAAGAAAATAAAATTGGACACTACCACTGCTACTTTAACCTTGGAAGATGCGGTGAAGTCAGCGGAAGCCCACAGCTATGATATGAAAACCGCTCACCAGAATATCGAAAGCAATGATATAAGAATGGAGGAAGCATCGGATAATCTGGAGTATACTCCTATAGGCACAGGAAATGGCCAAGACGATGCTGCGGCCCGCTCTGCATTTAAGCAGGTTGCCTCTTCCAATATCAATTATTCCGTGTCAAAGAAACAAGCTGAAGTGACAAGTGATCAGGTCCGGTTCAGTGTGATGAAAGCCTATCATGATCTTTTCATCAAACAAAATGATGTCATAGGCAATGAAGAATCATTGGAAACGGCACAGATGGAAGAACAGGCTGCTCTAGCGAAAGCCAAGGTGGGCAGAATCTCCGAGGTGGATAAAAATCAGATCATCAAGGCAAGGAAAGAAGCCGAAAAGAATCTGCAAACAGCCAGAACGGCTCTTTCTGATGCTTGGATGAAGCTCAATACCCTTATGGGAAAACCAAAGGATAGTACTTATCTGTTAGTGGATAAGCCAACGTATACGGAACCAGAGGAATGGGATGTAAGTACCCAGATTACAAGAATGATATCGAGCAGTCCGTCTATCTGGCTGCTTGAAAAACAAGTAGAGCTTGCTGAATTGGATGTGGATCTATTTACTTTCAATGCGGGCGGAAACTATGAGCTAACTGAGATGGATGTCGAGAAAGCGCAGACGGCATTAGCCAGCGGCAAAGAGCAATTGGAGGAAACCATTCGCAACATGTACTCCGACATGGAAAGACTGAAGGATCAGTATCATCTGCTGGAAATCAATCTGCAAACAGCGGAAGATAATCTGCGTGTCACGGAAGCGAAATACGCTAAAGGTTTAGTCACTGCACTGGATGTCAAAAAGGAGAAAAACAATGTGAACCAAAAGAAAAGACAATTGGAAGAAATCGCGATTCAGATGGATCAGCTGAATTATAGGTGGAATAAACCATGGACCAATTAGAAGTACAGGCCATGATAGGAGGGAGAAGCAAAATGAAGAGAAACCAGCTGTTACTTTTAACGGTGTCCTTTTTATTGGTTTCAGGGTGCTCTTCCGGGGGCCCGCAGGGAGCGATGGGTGCTGCTCGAGGTCAGGGAGCCTTTGAAACTGTCGCCGTAGAAGTAGAGCCAGTAACGAAGGGAAATTTGACAGTTACCAAAAAAATAATTGGAAATGTCGTATCTGATAGTGTGAGTGAGGTTTCATCTGGTATATCGGGGGAATTGTTGTCTCTTCAGGTCAAAAAAGGCGATGTGGTTCAAAAAGGGCAGGTTCTTGCCACGGTATATATCTCCGATACACAAGAAGCGATACTCCAATCGGAAATTGAAGTAGAAAGCGCCAAGCAGCAGCTTGAGAATGCCCGAATTTCCAAGAAGCAAGCTGAACAGAATGAACGGGACCTTCAACAGGCGAAGACGGACTGGGACAATGCCAAGGAGGAACTGGAAGAAGCTCAGTATCTCTATGAACAGGGTGCCATTGCTTTAAGTGAATTGAAATCTGCACAGACGCTTGAGAAGGAAAGACAAACGGCTTATGAGAATCAAGCGGCTTCTTTAGAAATTGAATTAGAAAAGGCGGATCTGTCTATTAGGCAAAATGAGCTAAGTGTGAAAAAGGCGGAAGTAAATCTTCAACAGACGATCAAAGACGTGCGGGATACGCAGAGTGATGGTGTCATCCGCGCTCCCATTTCCGGAGAAGTGATGGCTGTCAATTATAAGGTAGGGGAGAATGTATCCAGTCAACAGCCTCTTGTCACCATTTCGGATAACCAGCAGCTGACCATTACTGCCCAGGTTACAGCGGATCAAAAAGCGCTTCTTCCTAAAGGTCGTGAGGTGAACGTATTGACGGTTACAGAAAATAAAACCCTTAAGGCCAAAGTTGACTATGTCAGTGGAGCCGCCAATGAAAATGGGCTTTATGAAGTGGAACTGACTTTTGCAGCATCGGATAGTCCTGTCACCAGCGGTGAGGTGGTACAGTTGACCATTACAGAAACGCTGGTGGAAAATGCCCTTATCATTCCAACGAAAGCGATTTTGCAGGAAGGCGACAGCCAGTTTGTATATACCGCAGAAGAGGGAAAAGCGGTTAAGCACAAGGTAGAAATCATCAATAGTCAAACGGATCTGACCGCGGTACAAGGAGATCTGCAGGAGAAGGCGCAGTTGATTGTCAATGGTCACAAACTCGTGTCGGATGGCATGACGGTACTGCTTCCCGGACAAGAACTTCCTGCTGTTGAACCAGGTCCGGGTGCTGAGGCGGGGAATGGAGATGGGCAACAGGGCGAAGGACAGCCGCGTAGACAAGGGCCAGCCGGCAATGGCGGGGGTGGCAGACCGTGAATATTATAAAGGGATCGGTACAGCGTCCGGTTACGGTCATCATGCTCGTGATTTGTTTGTTGCTGGTGGGGATGGTGACCCTGCGGGACATTCCCATTGATTTGTATCCAGAAACAGAAAATAAAACCGTGACGGTTTCGGCCTCCTACAATAATGTGGCACCCCAGGATATGGAGGAGATGGTGACAAAGCCGATTGAAGCCCAGATCGCTTCCCTAAGCGGCGTAGAAGAAATGGTTTCTACTACGAGCACGGGGTCGGTCCAAATTCGGGTGACGTTTTCTAATTCGACTGATTTGGACGAGGCGATTACAGACTTGCAAACGAGAATGTCGCGGGTCGGTCGGTCGCTCCCGGATGGGGTAGATACGCCAACGGTGTCCAAGTTTGACATGAATAGCATGCCCGTGATGACATTGGCGCTGGTTGGAAAAGATACGGTCAGCCTGCAACAGCTTGCTGAGGACATGACGCCGAATTTTGAGCGAATTGAAGGGGTAGCAGGCGTATCGGTTCAAGGCGGGAGATCCGCGGAGCTGAAGATTATACTCAATCCAGTATTGCTTAAGCAATACGGCCTGACTGCAAGCAGCGTATTCAATGCGATAAGGGACAAAAATTCAGCAAGCACGGTGGGTACGGTTCCTAAGGGAGATGAGGAGATCCAGATTCGCGTGGATGGAGAGTATACATCACTGGATCAGATTGCGAATACTCCGATTCGTCTGCAAGACGGAAAAACAATCACGATTGATGATATTGCCGACATTACCAATACCTCTAGTGAAGTAGAAAACATAACCCGGATCAATCAGGAAGAGGGCGTGCTGTTTTCGATCTCCAAACAGTCGGGCAGCAATACGGTAGATATCGTAGATAAAATTCTAGCAACGGCGGAAAACCTTCAGAAGGAGCTTGGAGAGGACACCAGCCTAGTGGTTGTTAATGATCAATCCACCTTCATCCGAAATGCAATAAGCGGAGTGACCCAAAGCATTGCAATCGGGGGCGCGATCGCCGTATTCATCTTGCTATTCTTCTTGAGCAGCCTGCGAGCTACCTTAGTCATTGGTATTTCCATTCCACTTGCGGTGGTGACAACCTTCCTCTTGATCCGTTATTCGGATCAGACCCTAAATGTGATCACTCTATCTGGACTGGCACTTGGCATTGGGATGATGGTCGACAGCTCGATTGTCATCTTAGAGAATATCATCAAATATAAGCAGGATGGATTTAGCGCTAAGGAAGCCGCGATTAAAGGCGGGTCGGAGCTCGTCTCAGCGGTAATTGCTTCGACGACAACCACACTTGTCGTTTTCCTTCCGCTGATCATGATTGATAATGGACAAATCTCGCAGTTATTTGTTCCGATGGCTGTGATCGTGTCGTTCTCATTAATAGCTGCCTTAATCGTGGCCATCACCTTCGTCCCGATGGTGGCGTCCAAGCTGCTCAGTAATTCAAAGAATGACAGGCTTACGAAGGACCCTGCCTGGGTTCGGTTTGTGATCCGTGTTTATGAAAGATTGTTGCGATTGAGCTTGAAAATGCGCTGGCTCGTTGCACTTGCCGTCGTTGCGATCACAGTTGGAAGCAGCTTCTTTTTCTCTTCCTTCGAGGTCCAAACGTTTCCCCGTTCACAGGAGCAAAGGCTGGACTTATCCGCTAGCTTTGATGAAGGAACGGAGTTTTCTAAGGTCGAAGCCTATGCCAATCAGGTTGAAGAAATTCTGCAGAAATACGAGAAGAATATTAAATTGCAGCAAACCTCCATTAGTACCACAAGACTTCAAGTCTCGCTCCAGCTAGCTAGTGAGGATGAGATGACGATGCCGACGGCAGGGTTGAGTGCAGCGATCCAATCCGATTTAAAGCAAAATATCGTGGGTGCCAATTTTACTGTAGGCCGGCAGTTCCGATCTGCCGGGGGGAGTGATTCAGCCCTTCAGGTGAGTCTAGCAGGTCCGGATCAGGAAGTATTAAATACGCTTCTGGAGCAAGTAGAATTATTGTTATCGAGGGTTCCGACGCTTGAAAATGTAGAAGTTCCAAACGTGAGCGGGAGGCCGCAATATACCGTTCGGGTAGACGATTCGATAGCCTCTAGGTATGATTTAACGCAAAGCGATGTAATGAATCAGCTAAGCACCGTTTTTGACGGCTTATCTGCTGCAACGCTGCAGCAGGATGGAAAAGAATATAATGTAGTCGTTCAATTGCCAGAGACAGAATCCGATACGATTGAAGATTTACATGGATTTTTAGTTCAAACATCAGCAGGACAGCATATTTCTCTAGAATCGATTGCCAGCATAGAGGAAACGAAAGGGCCGGTTTCGATCCAACGCGAAAATCAACGCCAAATGTATACCGTGACTGCTGACATGGCAGAGGGGGCAAGTGCTGCAGAAGTGACGAGACAGGTCAATCAGCTTCTTTCCCAAATTCCCGTTCCGAATGGATATGAGGTCACGATGGGCGGAATGCGGCAAGAATTTGATGATTCACTGGGAAATCTATTATTAACCGTTGGTTTGGCGATATTCCTTGTCTATACCGTAATGGCGGTACAATTTGAGTCCTTTACCCAGCCTTTCATTGTCATGTTCTCCATCCCTACAGCGGTTGTAGGAGTCGTTGCCGCTTTATTAACGACGGGGTTACCGTTAAGCTTCCCTGTCTTTATTGGGATGATTGTCCTGGCGGGTATTGTCGTGAACAATGCCATTATTCTGGTTGAATATATCAACCAGCTAAGAGAAAGAGGAGCAGATAAAGTGGAGGCTATCATCGAAGCGGGAGGCAGACGACTCCGACCGATTTTGATGACGACAGTCACAACGGTGCTTGGAATGCTTCCTCTGTCCTTAGGTCTGGGGGAAGGAAGCGAAACGCAGCAGCCCATTGGAGTGGTGACCATCTTTGGGTTGAGTATATCGATGATCTTCACCCTGTTTTTTATACCCATCATGTATACGTTCGTGGATGACATTGGCGCATGGTTTAAACGCTTGTTCCGCAAGGGAAACTCCCAGAAGCCGATGGCAGGGGGGAAGCCGATAGAATCCTAGTTTTTTAGGGAAAGGGGGACTGAAATGTCCTTCTTTCCCTATTTTTTTTAAAATTTTTTTAATATCTATGCAAAATCCCCGCTGCCTCTTTTCTCTTTTTTTTCATTTTTATTCGTTATAATCAAATTTGCCAAAAAGGACATCCTCTATATGGAGTGGTCCAGAATTTGAGAAAAACAACTAGAGGAGAAGAGATGTGGGCTCTTTATTGAAATCAATATCGATTGCTGTCTATGTTCTTTTTGCAATATCTAGCCACACGAGTGCTGAGGAAAGAATGGAGTTGCCTTCCGAAAGGACAGCCCATTCCAAGACCTTCCAAGAAAAAAACGGGACGATGTCTTATGAAGTTTATCCCCAATCCATTTTTTATCAAGATGAAGATCTTCAATGGGTTCCCATCGAAAATACCTTGGTGTTATCCGATGAAGAAGCTTTTAAGGTGCAAAATAAAGCAAACCGCTATGACTCCTTATTTGCCGACGAAGTGAGATTTCGTTTTAGGCTAGGGGATAGCATGATGGATTCCATGCCGCAAGAGGCGCAGCCAGAACAGGTCCTGGTCAATAAAAATAAAATCCAGTATAAAGAAGTATACCCTGGTGTGGATGTTGAATTTACGGCGGAAAGTGATTCGGTTGTAGAAGAATTGATGATATCCGATCAAGAGGCTGCCCATCAGTTTACGATGGACATGACGCTAAGCAAATTGACTTTAAAAGAAATTGGAAATAGTGAGCGCTACGATGTATTAGATGATAAGGGCCAAAAGATCGCCCAGCTCATTCCTTCGATCGCAGGAGGCAATGGAGTTGTACCTGAAGTCACATGGGATACGGAGAACCAACAAATGCATGTGCAGGTAAGTCCTCTCCCATCAAAGGAACAATATCCAATGAAGGTGAGATTAACTATTGCTTTAGCCGATGGGCAACAAGAAAATGATCTGATAGGCGAGCGAGGAAAAAATCTGCCATTACTTTGGAGCATAGTGAAGGATTTGAATGGTGGCCCTCAAAGGGTCGGGGATCAGAAAATCATACTTAACTTTTATCCTGATGCTTTGATGGCTTCTTCAGGAGAAGGGGAAGCGGGAATCCAAGCCTGGAAACCTACTGCCTTATTATCGCTTCGCCATATGAGGCTAGAAACTGGACAAGCCCGGGACCAGGAGAAGTTTTATCAATGGCTGGCTTACGCTAGAACAAGGGTCGAAGCGGAAAAAGAGGATTCTGTCTCCTTTACGGACACGGATGGGACAAAGTATCTCTTTAAGCAGGATAACAAGGGTGGATATTTGGAATCGGAAGACAGTGGCTTAAGACTAACGTTAGATCCCTTAGGCAAGATGTATGTCGTGTCTAAACCGGATGGATCAAAATTGACTTTTAATACGAATGGGAAGCTGGCTAAATGGACCGATACCGAGATCATCCCGAATGTCATGACGTACACTTACCATGATAGCGGAAAGCTGCTTTCTATAGCTGATCTGTCCAATCAGAAGATTAGTTTTTACTACAATGCGGGAGGTCAGGTGGCAAGCATTACAGATTCTAGAGGAAACGAGATATGGTATGCCTATAATGAAAAGGGAGAGCTTCAGTCTATCTCCGATCAAATGCAAGGTGTCCGGATGACCTTTGCTTCCGTCCAGGATCAGGAGAGGCGTCCTGAAGTATACAGCCTGCAAGAGGTCCAGTACGGAAATCAGCATAACTGGGTATGGATCACCTCCTCCAAGAGAATCACCTCATCCTTTGGTCCCCGTGACGAAGAGTTTCACAAAGGAATCGATGTGGGGGCAATGGAACAGGGAGTTGATGGCGATCCGATCTGGTCGATGTCGGATGGCATTGTACAATACGCCGGACGTGCGGATGGGTATGGCAATGTCGTTTATATTTATCATCCGGAAAGCGGCGTGCAAACCCGTTATGGGCACTTAAAATCCATCGAAGTTAAAACGGGGGATACCGTCAAGAAAGGAACCCCTATTGGAACCATGGGAAATACGGGGGATTCCTATGGCACCCATTTGCATTTTGAAATCTTAGAAAACGGCCAGGCCTTGGACCCCAGCGAATACTTTGATTTCTCCAGCCCACTCTGGGTATTCGTGGAAGAAGGAGCATAAGGATGGTTTTGGGCAGCAGCTAAAATAAACTTTGTGTTTTCATCAAAATTTCACTATTGGACTGTACGATAAAGGAGAGGTCCAGCATTAAATTCTTCATGTTTTCCCCCTAAAGTAACCCGCTTGATGGGCTCACACAATAAGCAGATAAACTCACCAAATCGAAGGCTGTGAGAAATCTGTAGGGTGCGAGCCTTTTTTTCTCTAATTTTTCACTAAGAGTTGTTAGGATAGTCCCAGTACAAGAAGTCATGAACAATGATTGAAACGGGGGTTTTCTTTATGGATATAAAAGAAGAAAAACTAGAAGTGCAAGAGTATATCAGCATGAAGGAGCATCGAAGAAAAGTAAGAAAGTCTTCCTTCAATCGCCCAGTATCTTGAGACAGAAAATCAAGAGGGAACCGTGATTGCCTATGTTGCCCCAGATAGCCCGGCTTCTAAAGCAGGTTTAAAAGCAGGAGACATTATTTTAGAGATTAATGGTGAAAAAATAGCTAATACATCGGATTTATCGGACCGAATTGATCAAGCGGATATAGGTTCTACAATAGAAATTCTGATTTCCAGGGAGGGTTCGCAGCAAACGCTGAAGGCGGTGATTTCGGAGAAGTAGGGCAGCAAAGTTAGTAATTAACTTTGCTGTAAAGGGATTGACCGTAGCGCCTTCTCAATTCGAGTGGGCGCTGACGGCAATGGAAAGAAGATTTCAACTAAAGGGGCTCGGGCGTTTCTGCGTCCGAGAATTTTTCAAATTGCATATTAGAAATACCTAGAAATTTTTGAATGCTGATGGCATTAGCACCTAAAACACAGGCTTTTTTTCCAAGATCAGAGAACTGAATGGTCCGGTAGTGATTGATGAAAGAAGCAAGGCCGCCTTGGATGTGATTGATCAGCTCAGGATAAATTTTACTTAATTGACTGTTGATAATAATGGTTTCAGGGTTGAAAATGTTAATCACATTATTGATCCCTATACTTAAAGAAAAAGATAAATTGTCTAAATGTGCTAAAGTTGCTGAGTCATCATCCCTAATGAGTGTTTTAACGTCCTCCAAGGAACAATCCTGAAGACCTTTTATTTCTTTAAATTCCTCCAAAAAGCTTTTTTCGGACGCATATTGCTCCCAGCAGCCTAAATTTCCGCAAGGGCATTTTTTGCCTTTTGGGAAAATGATCATATGTCCGATTTCCCCCGCGAATCCGTGATCTCCTCTATAGATTTCATTGTTGATCATAATTCCTAGGCCAATGCCTGAGTAAGTACTTATACATAACAGATTGTTTGTATCATGATGGTCGTATACAACTTCAGCTAAAGCACATAAATTCGTATTATTATCCACATGGACCTCTACTTTAAATTCCTCTTCCAAAGGTTTTTTCAAATCGACATTTTTCCACTGATGACGGGGAGTAAAAATAATCTGTTGCTGTTTATCCACGATTCCTTGGACCCCAATTCCAATACCAACTAAACCATAGAGCGTTTCCTGTCTGGCATTGACCATGGACTTGATCGTTGATATGATCGTTTCTTTGATATGCTCAAAGGATGAATCAATAAATTTTACATGAAGCTGATCAAGAATCTTCCCCGAAAGATCCGTCATAATAAAAGATATTTGAGTGGTATCAATTTCAATTCCAATAGAAAAGCCAGCATCTTTATTTAAAGTGAGTAGAATAGGCTTTCTTCCCCCGCTGGACTTATCCAGTTCTGTCTCGATGATGACCCCATCCTCTAGAAGCGATGAAACCTGACTAGAAATGGTTGCCTTATTAAGTCCAGTTATCTTGGATAAATCGGCTCGTGAGATGTTTTTATGCTGAATGATATTTTCCAAGATGATTTTTCTATTTAAATTTCGAATGTATGCTGCATCTCCGGTATTCATATGAACCTCCTGAAAGTAGGGCAAGGCTGATATTATCTATTATTGATTATATCTGATCTTTAAAAAAATGTTAGAAATTTGTGAAATGAAATTAGGGATATTGCAATCTACCAGTTAATCATATAATATAAAAACATAGTTTGTTTAGTCAACAAACCTAATGAAACTAAATGTAAGGGGTTACTGATTTAAACTTCAGGACTTTTGAGATTATAAGGGTGGAGGTATCAAAAGGACTGGGGTTTGATTTAGAAAAAATAAGCGTTTAGAAAATGGAGGTCAATCAGATGAGAAAATTGTTATCTTTTGTTGCTTCTGGAATTTTAGCAGCTGGACTTTTGAGCGGATGCGGCAATACCGAGGGCAATACAGGTGCTGCTGAAACCGGAAAGGGAACGGAAGAAAAGGAGCAAACACTAAAGCTAGCCCATAATTTGAGTGAAGATCACCCGGTACACATAGCGCTTTCCGATTTTTCCAAGAAGGTGGAAGAAAAGTCCGGAGGAAAAATGAAAGTTCAGATCTTTGCTAATGGCGTTCTTGGAGCGGAAAAGGAAGTGCTGGAGCAGCTTCAAGGCGGAGCAGTGGATATGACCAAAGTGAGTGCAGCTGCCCTGGAGAACTTTGCTCCTGAATATGCCGTGTTCAGCGTTCCTTATCTGTTCGTAAGCAAGGATCACTTTTATAAATCCATGGAATCGGAAGCGGTTCAAAAGCTTTATGGTGCGAACAAGGATAAAGGATTTGTCGGCTTGACCTACTATGATTCCGGGGCAAGAAGTTTCTATACCAAAGGAAAGGCAATTAAAACTCCGGATGATTTAAAAGGGTTAAAGATTCGTGTTCAGGATTCACCGACAGCAATAAAGATGGTGGAATTACTGGGTGGTAACCCAACACCAATGGCGTACGGAGAGGTTTATACGGCATTGCAATCGGGGGTTATCGATGGTGCGGAAAGCAACGAAACCGCTTTAACTACTGGAAAACACGGCGAAGTGGCGAAAGATTTCTCGCTCAATGAGCATACGATGATTCCGGATGTTCTTGTCATCAGTTCTAATACCTGGGACAAACTATCTCCAGAACAGCAAAAAATCCTAAATGAGGCAGCTAAATCCTCTACAGAATACCAAAAGGAACTATGGAATAAAGCAATCCAAGAGGCAAGAACAGAAGCTGAATCCAAGATGAGCGTGAAATTCCATGAAGTGGATAAAGCGCCATTCATTGAAAAGGTTAAGCCTATGCATGATGAATACAGCAAGAAAGATCCTAAGGTCAAAGAAGTCATGGATGCTATTGAAGCTCTAAAATAGAAGGGTGAAAGGTCAAGCCCCGCCTTGCAAGGAGTTATAACACATGGGGCTTGATCTTTTGTTATATGTTGGGGAAGAATACCCATTTGAAGGGAGGAGAGGATGAAATGAAAATATTACGCAGTTTCCTGGATAGGCTGATTATGATTGTCGGGTGCGTATTCACCACTGTTATGGTTATCGGGGCAATTTGGCAGGTCTTTAGCCGATATGTATTGGGCGATCCGAGCACGGTTACAGAAGAGCTGCTTCGTTTTGGACTCATATGGACCACCATGTTAGGAGCAAGCTATGCTTTCGGCACCAATCAGCATTTGGCGATCACCTCCTTATTGGAGAAATTAAAAGGGAACAATCAAAAGGCGCTCAGAATGGTGAATGATCTGTTCATTATTGGCTTTGCCGGTGCGGTTATGATTAAAGGCGGGTTAAACATTGTGGCTAAGACCATGACACAAATGACGCCGATTCTGCAGATTCCGGTTGGAGTGATTTATTCCATTTTGCCGATTTCCGGAATTATCATTATTATCTATCAGCTCTTGAACATGCCCGAGTGGATCAGAAAGAAGGAAGAAACGGTATAGACAGGAAAGGGGGAGCTTTACATGGGTGCGCTAGAAACAGGTTTAGTAATGGTTGTTAGTTTTATTATTTTAATGGCAATGGGGATTCCGATTTCAGTAGCCACAGGGATATCATCCTTTATTGCTGCTTTAATGATTGTGCCGTTTGATGTTGCCATTTATACCGCAGCTCAAAAGCTTGTGACCGGAATAGATAGTTTTTCCCTCTTGGCCGTCATCTTTTTCATTTTATCAGGAATTATCATGAATAACGGGGGAATTGCCCTTCGCCTCGTCAATTTGGCCAAGTTTCTTGGCGGAAGACTTCCTGGATCATTGGCTCATACCAATGTTGTGGGGAACATGCTGTTTGGTTCGATTTCAGGTTCCGCGGTAGCGTCAGCAGCTGCCATCGGCGGTGTTTTGGCTCCGCTTCAGGAAAAAGAAGGATATAATAAAGCGTATTCCGCGGCTGTAAACATTGCTTCTTCACCTTCGGGCCTATTGATTCCTCCAAGCGGAGCACTGATTATATACTCTTTGGCCAGTGGAGGAACTTCCATTGCGGCATTGTTTGTAGCGGGTTATGTACCGGGAATCCTAATGGGTCTAACGGTCATGATTATTGCCTACATCATCGCCAAAAAAGAGAAGTATCCAATAGCCAAGAGACCTAGCTTTTCCGAGGGCCTAAAGATTGTTATCGATGCCATTCCAAGTTTACTGCTCATCGTTATCGTTATCGGGGGAATTGTGGCTGGAGTCTTTACTGCAACAGAAGGATCGGCTGTGGCTGTTTTCTATTCCGTGATTCTTTCTATCTTTTATAAAACCATAAAGTGGTCAGATGTCCCCAAGATTTTGATGGAAACGGTTGTCATGACAGGGATTGTGTTATTCCTGGTTGGTGCTTCATCCATCATGTCCTGGGTAATGGCGTTTAGTGGTATACCGACTGCGATCAGCGAGTCTGTATTATCTATTTCAGAAAACCCTATCGTTATTTTATTGATTATGAATGTCGTATTGCTATTGGTCGGGACCGTAATGGATATCACACCGGCAATCCTGATTTTTACCCCTATCTTTTTGCCGATTGTTACTGAAATAGGCATGGATCCTGTGCATTTCGGAATTATTTTGGTCTTTAACCTCTGTATCGGAATCGTGAGTCCCCCATCGGGAAGCAGTTTGTTTGTCGGATGCAGTGTTGGGGGAGTCAGCATAGAGGCGGTAACAAAACCGCTATTGATTTTCATGGCAGGTTTAATTGTTACATTACTGCTTGTTACGTATATTCCATCCATTACCCTGTTTGTTCCAAAACTATTTGGGGTCATGTAGTTGCATGACCCATACCATTTTTTAATAAATCATTACGCCGGAGGTGCCTGTCTTGATTAAACCCGACTATCGATTTGAATTTGACTCGGAAATTGATCATGGCCTGCTTTTTAAATTGAAAGATGAAAATATCCAGGTTCGCCTGTATGTTTTGGAAGAGGATATTTTCCGTGTGATTTTCTTGAATGACAATAAATTGGAATTAAACAAAACCTGGCTCGTCGCACCTGGAATGGATGATATTCCTTTTGAAGGAAGAGACCGGTTCGACCTTACGCCATTTTCTTTGCCTCAATTTGAGGTGGAAGGCGAAAATGAACAATTTACTGTAGCGACTTCAAAACTGAAAGCTGTCATCCACTTAAACGGATTTAAGATTCAGTGGTATGCCAAAACGGAAACAGGATGGGTACTTCTAGCCAATGATCGCAAAACGCAAAGCTATAATTTCGGCAATGGCCTAGGAGAGGGAGTCTTTCATTATCTGGAACGTTCCTTGGATGAACAATACTTCGGCCTTGGGGAAAAAACCGGCAATGTAGACAAGCACGGCAGACGATTCCGAATGATGAATGTCGATCCGATGGGATATGATCCGGAAACGACGGATCCCCTATATAAGCATATCCCCTTTTATATCACCCGGAACCAAAAGACAGAATTAGCCTATGGTCTTTTTTATGATAATTTGGCGACATCGATCTTTGAAATGGGATCTGAATTGGACAATTATCATGGATACTATCGCTACTATCAGGCCGAGTGCGGGGATCTGGACTACTATGTGATCCTTGGGCCAAAGGTAAATGATGTGGTTAAAAAATTTGCCTGGATGACAGGGAATACCATTCTGCCTCCGAAATGGAGTATCGGCTATTCGGGATCAACGATGACTTATACGGATGCCCCTAATGCCCAAGAGCAGCTTCTCCAATTTTTGCGTGATTGTGAAGTGCATGATATTCCTTGCGACTCCTTCCAGCTTTCTTCTGGATACACATCCATTGGAGATAAGCGATATGTTTTCAATTGGAATTATTCCAAGGTTCCAGACCCAAAGAAACTGGCTGCAGATTTCGAGGAAAAGGGATTGAAGCTGTGTGCCAATATTAAGCCATGTTTATTATTGGATCACCCTAAATTCCAAGAGTTGAAAGATGAGAACATGTTTGTGCTTTCAAGAGACAAAGAAGGACCGGAAATCGCGCAATTTTGGGATGAGCTCGGTGCGTATGTGGATTTTACCAATCCGAAAACGATTGAATGGTGGAAATCCAATGTGAAGCAGCAGTTGCTTTCTTACGGAATCGAATCCACCTGGAATGATAACAACGAATATGAGATTTGGGACCGTCAAGCTATAGCGCATGGGTTTGGGGAAGAGATACCGATTGGTCTTATTCGTCCGCTGCAGCCGCTGCTTATGATGAAAGCCTCCTATGAAGCGCAAAAAGAGTTTGCTCCTGAGAAAAGGCCGTATCTCATCTCGAGATCAGGCTGTCCAGGCATGCAGCGCTATGTGCAGACATGGACTGGAGATAATCGTACAAGCTGGAAAACCCTAAAATACAATATCCGGACAGGAATTGGTCTGAGCTTATCCGGAGTTTTCAATTTTGGCCATGATGTAGGCGGGTTTGCCGGTCCTACGCCGGAACCGGAGCTGTTTATCCGATGGGTGCAAAACGGCATTTTCTATCCGCGCTTTACTATCCATTCCTGGAATGATGATGGGACGGTCAACGTGCCGTGGATGTATCCGGAAGCAACAAAATACATCAGAAAGCTCATCAAGTTCAGGAGCAAGTTTACGCCATATATTTATCAGTTGCTTTATCATGCGCATAAAGATAATGAGCCGATTATCAAGCCGACGTTCTATGATTTTGAGTCTGATCCGAATACATTTGAAGAAAATGATGATTTTATGCTGGGAGATCGTTTGCTGGTAGCTTCCGTTGTGAAAAAAGGGAAATATGAACGAGAAGTGTATCTGCCAAAACATGATTCCGGCTGGTATGATTTCCATACGGAAAAATGGTATGAGGGCGGAACAACCGTGACGATTCCCGCACCTCTTGACTATACCCCTTTATTGGTGAAAGGCGGGTCCATCCTTCCCGTTAATGATGCAGAAATCACCTTTGAAACGAAGTCAAAGGATGAAAGAGGGTTTATGTTCTTCCCTCACAAGAAGGAAGGGGAGAGCAAGTACAGCCTGTTTGAGGATGATGGGGTTTCCTATGGATATGCCAAAGGTCATTATGCCATGATCCATGTCTTGATGAAAACGACAGAAGATCAAATTGAAGTCACGATAGAAAAAGAAGGGGAATATACTCTTCCATATCATCAAATCAGACTGTATTTCCCATCTTCTGAAACACGAAAGATTATCATCAATGGATTGGAAAACAAGTCGAATCCAATAAACGTTCTTCAAGTATCTGTAGAAAGCATAGCAATAAAGAATAATTGACTTTATCTTTCAAATGGAACACATTGGTAGAATGGAAGGCCGGTTCAATTCGCAGACCGGCTTTCGCTTTTTCCATCATTTTTAAAGGGTGAATATCGGATGAAATTACTGGAGCAAAAAATCATACCTGCTGTCAAACAGGAGAAGGACCTTGAAAAATTCCTAAAGAGCTCGTATCAATACGGAATTTTTCTTGAAGTGCATATTGCAAAATTAAGACTCCTGCATGAACTGGCACGATCTCAAGGGAAACATATTTTCTTGCATGCGGATTTGATTCATGGGTTGAAAAATGATGAATTTGCTACAGAATTTCTTTGTCAAGACATTCAGCCTGCAGGGATTATTTCCACCAGGGCCAATGTAATCCTAACAGCAAAGAAAAAAGGGATACGAGCCATCCAAAGGCTTTTTCTTTTAGACACCAATGCGCTGGAAAAGAGCTATGCGCTTTTTGAAAAAACCAAACCGGATTATATCGAAGTGATGCCGGGCGGCATGCCCCATATCATTGCAGAAGTCGTTGAGAAGACAGGAATTCCGGTCTTTGCGGGTGGGTTTATCCGCACGGCGGAAGATGTAGAGCGGGCATTGAGAGCGGGGGCGAAGGCGATCACCACATCAAACCGGGAGTTGTGGAAGCACTATCAAAATAATCCAGGGGGAGAGATATAATGGAAACTTATGTTTTATCCATCGATCAAGGAACAACGAGTTCCCGTGCCATTTTATTTAATCGCCAGGGAAATATTGTGCATATGGCCCAGAGGGAAATTTCCCAATATTACCCCAATCCAGGGTGGATAGAGCAGGATGCCAATGAAATTTGGGGGTCGGTTCTTGCTGTGATCGCCACTTGTTTGTCCGAATCGGGAGTGAAGGCTGAACAGGTAGCCGCCATTGGTTTGACCAATCAACGAGAAACGACTGTGGTTTGGGACAAACGGACGGGACTGCCCTTATATCATGCCATTGTTTGGCAATCCCGCCAAACGGCAGACATATGCGAAGAGTTAAAAGCCCAGGGGCATAGTGACCTTTTCCGCAATAAAACGGGGCTATTGATCGATGCCTACTTTTCCGGGACAAAAGTGAAATGGATTCTTGACCACGTGGAGGGGGCAAGGAGTCGTGCAGAGCGAGGAGAACTTTTGTTCGGCACGATAGATACATGGTTAATGTGGAGGCTTTCCTGCGGAAAAATTCATGTGACGGATTACTCGAATGCCTCTCGCACATTAATGTTTAATATTCATGACTTATCTTGGGATGACGAATTATTGGAACTTCTAACTGTCCCCAAATCTATGCTTCCCCAGGTCCGCCCATCCTCCGACGTCTATGGATATACAGATCCTACCCATTTCTTCGGACAGGAGGTGCCGATTGCAGGCGTGGCCGGTGATCAGCAGGCCGCTCTGTTCGGTCAAGCCTGCTTCGGGCAAGGAATGGCGAAAAATACCTATGGAACAGGTTGCTTCATGCTGATGAATACGGGGGATAAGGCAGTAATGTCAAAGCACGGACTCCTTACTACCATAGCTTGGGGCCTAAACGGAAAAGTGGAGTATGCGCTTGAGGGAAGCATTTTTGTAGCTGGTTCGGCGATACAGTGGCTCCGCGATGGTCTCCGCATGATCAAGGAAGCGAAAGACAGCGAGGAGTACGCGTCTCGGATATCCTCAACGAATGGGGTATATGTGGTGCCGGCTTTTGTAGGGCTTGGAACCCCATACTGGGACAGCGAGGTGCGCGGCGCCATTTTCGGATTGACCCGAGGAACGGAAAAGGAACATCTGATACGCGCCACATTGGAATCCCTAGCTTACCAGACGAAGGATGTCCTGACCGCTATGGAAGCTGATTCCGGCATTTCATTACAAAGGCTGCGCGTGGACGGGGGAGCTGTAAAAAACAACTTTTTGATGCAGTTTCAGAGCGACATATTGGGAGTGACCGTCGAGCGCCCAAAAATAAATGAAACAACTGCATTAGGCGCTGCCTACTTGGCAGGGCTAGCCACCGGATATTGGAAAGACCAGGAGGAAATTTCCAAGCAGTGGAATGTGGATCGATGCTTTGATGTGCAGATGGCGGAAGAGCAGCGCAGCGAATTGTACAACCGTTGGAAAAAGGCCATAAAGGCAACTATGGCTTTTAAATAAAACGAAAGTATGCTATAATAAACTTAAGTTAATAACGGTTGGAGACTTGGAGACCATAACCATTACGATTGGCTGCATATGGCAGCGATTGTTTGTGTTGTGGTCTCCTTATTTGCGTCGTCATTTTTATTAAGGGGGAAAACCAAATGCGTTTAACGTTTTCAAGCATAGATAGAAGAAATATCATTTCCGAATTGGATAATAAGCAGGTGGATCTGATCGTCATCGGCGGAGGAATTACCGGATCAGGAATTGCCTTGGATGCCACCACACGGGGAATCGAAACCGTCGTGTTCGAAATGCAGGATTTTGCGGCAGGCACATCCAGCCGTTCCACGAAATTGGTTCATGGAGGTCTGCGCTATCTCAAGCAATTCGAGGTGAAAATGGTAGCCGAGGTGGGAAAAGAGCGGGCGATTGTTTATGAAAACGGACCGCATGTAACGACGCCGGAATGGATGCTGCTGCCGATCCATGAGGGGGGTACCTTCGGTAAATTTAGTACATCGATAGGCCTGAAGGTGTATGACTTTCTGGCTGGCGTCAAGCGCAGCGAGAGGCGCAGCATGCTGAGCGCACAGGAAACCATGGATAGAGAACCGCTTCTGAAAACGGAAGGATTGAAAGGCGGCGGCTACTATGTTGAGTATCGGACCGATGACGCCCGCTTGACAATAGAAGTCATCAAGGAAGCCGTGAGGAGAGGGGCAACTGCAGTAAATTACGCAAAAGTCGAGGAATTCATCTACAGGGACGGTAAAGTTGCAGGTGTCCAAGTGGCAGATCAACTTACAGGGAAAACCTGCAAAGTATTTGCAAAAAAAATCGTCAATGCTGTAGGTCCCTGGGCGGATTCCCTCCGGGAAAAGGATGGTTCGAAAAAAGGAAAATCCCTACAATTAACCAAAGGCGTTCATCTCGTTTTTGATCAGGAGCGTTTCCCCTTAAAGCAGGCCAGCTATTTCGATACAGCGGATGGAAGGATGGTTTTTGCCATTCCGCGGGATGGAAAAACCTATGTCGGAACGACAGATACCGTATACACCGGAGACAAGGCACACCCCCGGATGACAGAAGAAGACCGAAGCTACATTATTGATGCGATTAACTATATGTTCCCAACGGTTGGCATTACCGCTGAGGATATCGAATCAAGCTGGGCCGGACTTCGTCCGCTTATTCACGAAGAAGGAAAAGGACCTTCCGAAATTTCCCGCAAAGATGAAATTTGGGTGTCCGAATCTGGATTAATCACCATAGCGGGAGGCAAGCTGACAGGATATCGGAAAATGGCGGATACCGTGGTGGATCTTGTCGCCAAGCAACTGACAGAGGAAGGAAAGGGCTCTTATAGCGAATGCATGACCAGGAACATGCCGATTTCCGGAGGCGACGTGGGGGGTTCCCAAAGCTTTCCTTCGTTTATCCAAAAGAAAGTGAAAGAAGGCGAAAAATTAGGTCTGTCCTCTGAGCAGGCTGAAAAGCTAGTTCGCAGGTATGGATCCAATGTTGATCACCTTTTCGAACACATCACCCGGCATGGCGATGAAGCAAAGGAATATAAGCTGCCAGTCGATCTGTTTGCGACTGTTCTCTACAGCATTCAAGAGGAGATGACGGTGACTCCGGTTGACTTTTTCGTTCGCCGCACGGGCGCCCTGTTCTTTGACATTAGGTGGGTTCATCAGTGGAAGCGCCCCGTGATTGACCTAATGGCTAAAACATTGAACTGGAGTGCGAAGCAAAAGGCCACTTATACTGAACAGCTAGAGCTGCATTTGCATGATGCCGTGGTGCCTTGCAATGAACGGGAGAAAAAGGAAAAATCCGTTATTTGAGAGTAAAAATGATTGTGCACTAATGGAAGCACTAAGGATAACGTGCCACTCCATTGACTTCTAGAGTTTTATAATGTTGCCAGTTTGCAAGATAAAAAGCCAATTCCTTCAGCTATAGAAGAATTGGCTTTTCGTCTTGGGGCAGGGGGTAGTCCGTACGCTAAATTCACTTCGTGCATAATTGTTTTGCTATTTTGCAAGATGTGCAAAATTAATCCGCTCATATTTCGTTTATCCAGCATGTAATGGAACAGTCCGTTTTCTAGAGAGAAAAGAATTGATTCATCAGACTATGGAGAAGATAGTTAATTAAAAACGGCACAATTCTTGCATGATAATAGGTGAATCATATTTTAGGAGGACGATCATGATTACAACCAGCAAGAAAATAGGGCTATTGCAAGTGGAGTTCGATTTGGGAGCAGGGAAACGGGGAGCTAGTCGAGGACCTGGTGCGGTTGAATATATTTTAAGGCGGTATCTAAATCAAAGCGGGGTACAAGTAGAAAATTATGATGCTTTATTCCTGGAAAGTGAACCTGGGGAGGTAGGTAACCCTAAGCTGAAATTTTTGGATCAAGTCGTGGAGATTAATCAAAAAGTTGCAGCCTTGGTGCCAGCCATGCTTAAGAAGGACCAATTTCCTTTAATTCTGGGTGGGGACCATAGCATAGCGATCGGGACGATTGCTGGCCTGGCTGCCAAGTATAAGAATATGGGGGTCATATGGTTTGATGCCCATGCCGATTTGAATACAGCGGAAACCAGCCCCTCGGGTAACATTCATGGCATGTCCTTATCCGCCAGCCTAGGGTATGGTGATCCTTCCCTTACGGAATTAGGCGGAATCTGTCCGAAAATCAGACCGGAAAATGTGGTGATTATCGGGGCGAGACAATTGGATCCGCAAGAAAAAGAATTGATCCGCTCCAAAGGGATTAAATGCTATACTATGCATGAAATTGATCGGTACGGGATGGCCCGGGTGATAGAGGAGGCGATTCAGATTGTTTCGGCCAATACGGATGGCGTTCACCTTAGCTTTGACGTAGATAGCTTGGATCCGGCCGAAGCGCCGGGAACGGGGACTCCTGTCCGCGGCGGGGTAAATTATCGCGAAGCTCACCTGGCGCTGGAGTTGATGCATGAGTCAGGCATCATCACTTCCGCAGAGTTTGTTGAGGTCAATCCGACGCTTGATAAGGAAAATCGGACATCAAGATTAACGGTTGAACTAATCGCTTCCTTATTGGGCAAAAGAATATTATAAAAGCATTAATGTAATGTATGGAGGGTGCCCAAAAGCCTAGCTTTTTAGGACATCCTTTTTTGTTATGGAAAAATCACCCCTATCTCTATTAAAGTGCAAATAAAATTTGCTTATTATGAAGAAAACAAAAGCATGCAAAAATATTTTTCTAATACTCCCTGCGTCTTTTAAAAGAATGGCTTTAGAATCCTAACCTTTGAAATTGGCATGCCTTTTGCATATTCAGATAAGCGTGAAAAGAATTCTTAAACTTTCGGCTTTTATACGAGGAGGAAATCCCATGACAAATCTAATGGTTGCAACAAAGGAACAACAGGAAAAGTTGAACGTGCTGGAAAGAACTCAGAGAACGATTGAGACAGCCCTTAAAGCAATGGGATTTAAAGAGGCAATCTATGAATTGCTCAAAGAACCGATGCGCGTGCTGACCGTGCGTATTCCTGTGAAAATGGATGATGGTTCGGTTAAGGTTTTCACCGGTTATCGCGCCCAGCACAATGATGCGGTGGGTCCGACCAAGGGGGGCATTCGGTTTCACCCTAGCGTGACTGAGGAAGAAGTAAAGGCTTTAGCTATGTGGATGAGCATTAAATGCGGGATTACCGGTCTTCCGTACGGGGGCGGCAAGGGCGGGATCCAATGTGATCCCCGTCAAATGTCGATGCGGGAGTTAGAGCGCTTAAGCCGTGGATATGTAAGAGCCATAAGCCAGCTTGTCGGTCCGACAAAGGATATCCCAGCGCCTGACGTATTTACCAATTCGCAGGTGATGGCGTGGATGATGGATGAGTACAGCCGCATACGCGAGTATGACTCTCCGGGATTCATTACGGGGAAGCCGCTTGTCCTAGGCGGCTCTGCTGGAAGAGAATCCTCTACAGCCCAAGGCGTAACGATCATCTTGCATGAAGCAGCGAAAGTAGCAGGGATCGACCTGAAAGGGGCGCGTGTCATCATTCAAGGATTTGGGAACGCAGGAAGCTTCCTCGCCAAATTCTTGCACGATGTAGGTGCCAAAATTATTGGCATATCGGATGCTTATGCTGCTTTGTATGATCCGGCTGGTCTGGACATCCAATATCTGCTGGATCGCCGTGATTCATTCGGAACGGTTACCAATCTGTTCACGAATACGATTACCAATCAAGAGCTGCTCATCAAGGACTGTGACATCCTCGTTCCAGCAGCCATTGAAAACCAAATCACGGAGGAAAATGCAGCGGATATTAAAGCGAAGGTTGTCGTAGAAGCCGCTAATGGTCCTACTACGCTAAGAGCAACCGAAATTCTTACGGAACGCGGCGTACTGCTGGTTCCTGATGTGTTAGCGAGTGCCGGTGGAGTGGTCGTGTCCTATTTTGAATGGGTACAAAATAATCAAGGTTTCTATTGGACGGAGCAAGAGGTTCAGGAAAGATTGGAAAAGATCCTGATCGCTTCTTTCCACAATGTTCTTCAGGTTTCAAGCAACAGAAAAGTGGATATGAGATTAGCTGCCTATCTTGTTGGTCTTAAACGGATGGCTGAAGCGGTTGAGTGGAGAGGATGGGTTTAATTCGATAGCCTAATCGACTTTTGATATAAAGCAATATGCTAGATAAAAGGAGCCAGAAATAGAATGACAAAAATAATGATCCCCGCATTCGTAAACGAACCCTTTACAGACTTCCAGCTGGAGGAAAATAAGCTAGCAATGGAAAAGGCATTAGAGGGTGCAAGGAAAGAATTTGGCCGTGAATACCCGCTGCATATTGGCGTGGAACAGATTTTTACGGAAGAAAAACTCCCTTCCATTAACCCGGCCAACAAGGATGAAGTCTTGGGAAGCGTAAGCATGGGAAATCCCGAATTGGCGGAGAAAGCGATTCAGGCGGCTTTAGTTGCATTCGAATCCTGGAAAAGGGTGCCTGCCCAGCAAAGAGCGGAATATCTACTTAAAGCGGCGGATTTAATGAGACAGCGTAAGCATGAATTCTCGGCTGCAATGGTCTTTGAATCCGGAAAAAACTGGGCGGAAGCCGATGCCGATACGGCGGAAGCCATTGATTTCATGGAATTTTACGCAAGGGAAATGGTTCGTTTAGATCAGATCAATGAACATCAGCCGTTAACCAAAATCCAGGGAGAAGAAAATCATCTGCGTTATATCCCGCTTGGGGTGGGTGCGGTGATCCCGCCATGGAACTTCCCGCTTGCGATTTGTGTGGGAATGACAACAGCGGCTGTCGTTTCCGGAAATACAGTCGTACTCAAGCCAGCGATGCCAACTCCGATTGTGGCCCATAAATTTGTAGAGTTAATGGAGGAAGTGGGACTTCCGGCAGGCGTTATTAATTTCTTTCCGGGTGAAGGAGTTGAGGTTGGCGAATATTTAACGAAACACCCTAAAATCCGCTTTATCAGTTTCACCGGATCGAAAGAAGTAGGATTGCGCATTAATCGTGTGGCTTCAGAGACGCGGGAAGGACAAATTTGGATCAAGCGCGTAGTCGCGGAGATGGGTGGAAAAGATGGCATTGTGGTAGATGAAACGGCCGATCTCGATGCAGCGGCTCAAGCGATCGTAAGCTCCGCTTTCGGATTCCAGGGCCAGAAATGCTCCGCAGGGTCGCGGGCCATCATTGTTGAGTCGGTCTATGATGAAGTAGTAGATAAAGTATTAAAGCTAACAAGAGGATTAGCCATTGGTTTGCCGGAGAAAAACTTTGCGGCCGGTCCAGTTATTGATGAAAAATCATACACCAAAATCCTGAACTATATTGAAGTCGGCAAAGAAGAAGGAAGGCTACTTGCTGGCGGGGAGAAAGCGGAAGGGAATGGATATTTTATCCAGCCTACTGTATTTGCCGATGTACAGCCTGACGCCCGAATTATGAAGGAAGAAATATTCGGACCGGTTCTAGCTATTGCCAAGGCGAAGGATTGGAAGCAAGCGATTGAAATTTATAATGGCACTGAATTTGGTCTTACCGGTTCCTTCTTCTCTGCAGATGAGGAAAGAATTGCAGAAGCTTTAGACACCATCCATTGCGGAAACCTTTACATCAACCGCAAATGCACAGGTGCTCTTGTCGGTGTTCATCCGTTTGGCGGTTTCAATATGTCAGGCACCGATTCCAAAGCAGGAGGACACGATTATTTGCTGTTATTTACCCAGGCTAAAGCATGTTCCCGAAAAATCAATTAATAGAAGAGCACAGCTTATGGATAAATGGGTAAATTTGCTAGTTATTCTCCTTGGCTCAGCTATTATGGCTTTTGGCATTAACTATTTTAATATGGCGAATGGAATAGCAGAGGGCGGAGTTACCGGAATCGCGATTTTGTTAAAATATCTGTTTGATTTTGATCTTGCCCTAACTAATCTAGTGCTGAATCTGCCCCTCTTTTATCTGGTTTGGAAATATTTTGGGAAAATTCCTTTTCTTTATACAATTTATGGGAATTTGTCTGTATCTATATTTCTTTATTTGTTTAGGGATGCCCGATTTCCCATGGATGACGTGCTGCTTGCCTCTTTATTTGCGGGGCTGTCCGTCGGGATTGGGTTAGGTCTTGTCCTTCGCTATGGGGGAACAACGGGCGGGACGGATATACTGGCCCAATTGCTGCAGCGCCAATGGGGATGGCCGGTTGGGAAAAGTTTGCTAGTCTTCGATATTATAGTGATCGCCCTTTCCCTGCTTTATTTGGATAAGGAGAGGGCGATGTATACCATTCGGAGGCGCTGGGGGAAGGTTTCCATACGATCCAGTTAACAGAAGCAGCAGGGAAAAATTTCAGTTAACGAAGAGGGTGTCTCAAAAGTGCCTTATCACTTTTGAGAACCCTCTTTTTATTTACCCTAACCATGAATATCTTATGAATATTTATTCGGATATTGTATAAAATATCTACCTCGATAATAGTCATGATCATATCCCTAGAGTGAAACGCAAAATAATTTTGCATAATTATACAAACACTTCATAATTGAGCAAATATTTTTTGCGTTCGCTGGATTGTATGATAAAATACATGTTAAAAGGGGGGACTATGAAAATGGATCAAAATCCGAATCTATTAGCCAAACGGCTTCACATATACGAGCAAGTCTTGAATCGAATGAACGAAGGGGTTCATGTCATTGATGAACATGGCCAAACGATTGTATATAATCCTAAGATGACCGAAATTGAATCGATGAAGGCACAAGATGTGCTGAACAAAAATTTGCTGGATGTATTCCATTTTCCCGATAAGCAGGAAAGCACGCTGCTCCTTGCCTTACATGAAGGGAAATCCACCTTAAACGTGAAACAAACGTATTTCAATGGTAAAGGAAAAGAAATTACCACGATCAACAATACGTATCCGATCTTTGATGGCGATCAAATCATTGGAGCTATTGAATTTGCGAGTGATGTTACAAAAATGGAGCGGATCATTAGACAAAAGATAGAGAAAGGTCATACCAGATATACATTTGACAGCATAATCGGCAGAAGCCATGCCATCATGGAAGTGATCCATAATGCCAAAAGGGCGGCAAGGACCTCTTCTTCTGTTCTTATTATCGGAGAAACGGGAACAGGGAAAGAACTGTTTGCCCAAAGTATCCATCATGCCAGCGGCCGCTCCTCAGAACCGTTTGTTTCCCAGAATTGTGCGGCTTTGCCGGACAGCTTAATCGAAGGCATTTTATTCGGGACGGCAAAAGGTGCCTTTACCGGTGCCATCGAGCGGGCCGGGTTATTTGAACAAGCGGAAGGAGGAACTCTTTTCCTAGACGAAATTAATTCTTTGAATCTTCCCCTGCAAGCGAAGCTATTGCGGGCTCTCCAGGAAAAGAGCATACGCAGGATCGGGGATTCCAAGGATAAAGAAATGGACGTCCGCATCATTGCTGCCATCAACGAGGATCCGATTGAAGCGATTGCCAATAATCATATCCGCAAAGATTTATATTACCGCTTAGGTGTTGTTACTTTGTTCATTCCCTCCCTTAGGGAAAGAAAAGAAGACATCCCGCTTTTAGTCCATTCCTTCATTCATAAATATAATCAACTGTTTGGGATGCAAGTAGCGGGAGTGAGCCAGGAAGTGCATCAGTATTTCATGGAATATGATTGGCCAGGAAATATTCGAGAATTGCAGCATTTCATCGAAGGCGCGATGAATTTGATGGGGGATGAAGAGGAGATCCTGCTGGACCATTTGCCGACCCATCATCTTTCTAGGAAAGCCCAGGCGGTACTTCATCCAGCCAGTTCTGGCAGTCCAGACGCATCTCAACACGGTCTAGATGGCCATCCTGCTCTTTTGAAGGATCAAATCAAAGGATTTGAGAGCGACTATATCCATAAAATGATTGAAAAAAACGGAGGAAACATTTCTCGTGCAGCGAGAGAGATGGGAATCAGCCGCCAAAGCTTGCAATACCGGCTAAGAAGATTAAAAGCCCAATCCATTAGCTCCGATGCCTAATTTTTTTTCATTTCATTGAAGTATTTTGCATTTGATATTAAAATTTTTTGCTTCCATTCATTATAATTCCCTTTATTTCTTACAGAGGATATATGGCATTGTTTTTGCAACGAATATTTGATGAAGAAGATGGCTTAATCTTGATTAGAAGCCCTTTTCACCATGGGGAAGGGTAAATATGGATTAATGATTTCAAAGTGACTATTGCATAGAGATTGATCTCAAGAAAGAAGGGGCTTATGGAACATTATGATGTAGTCATTGTCGGTGGAGGATTAGCTGGGTTGTCGGCAGCTGCTTATTTATCTCATCATGGAAAGAAAGTTGCCGTTTTGGAGCGAGGTGCGCTAGGGGGGAGAGCCGTTACTTTAAATATCAAAGGGTTTGCTTTTAATTTTGGGGCTCATGCCATTTATGGCCGTGACACTTCGATATTGAGCCAGCTTGAAACAAAACTTGGAATTCATATCGATTGGCGCGATTTCAGTCCGGATAAGGCCAAATATGATATCGGAGAGGAACTGACAGACGTTCCAGCCAATATTCGGGGACTTTTTCGGACTAAAATTTTAAAAGGTATAGACAAGATCACCTTTACTTTTGAGATCCTGAAAACTTTGACGAGATTAGAAAAAGGCCATCCTCATGTATCGATTGAAAGATGGATGGAATTGCGAGGGTTAAGTGAAGAAGTCAAAGACATGATGCTGACCCTAGCTTCGTCTAATTTTTTTACAAAAGAACCGGAAAAGATCGCCTCGGATGTCTTCTTTACCTATTATCGAAGACTGTTTCACACCCATAAGCCGGTGTCATACATTGGGGGAGGCTGGCAAGCTTTAATTGATGAATTTGTCAGGGTGATCGAGGAACACAACGGCGATATTTTTACCAAAAGCAAGGTGGAATCGGTCTCCGCTGATAAAGGGAACATCCAATCGGTGCAGACGGGGGATCGCAGGATAACAGGAGATGACTTCATTTTTTGCATCCCGCCTAAAGAGTTAGTCAAGGTATTTCAAGAAACGGATATTTATCATCCGATGATGTATTATGCGAATTATGACCCAAGCGTGGTGTTCGTTTACGACATCGGCTTGAAGAAGCGGATCGATGTTCCCTACACGTATATTTATGATAAAGCGAACCAGGTTTTTATTACGGATATTTCATATTATGATGAATCATGCGTTCCGCAGGGGGGGCAGCTCCTGCAAGCTACGGCCTACATGAAGCAGGATGAAATCGGAAATAAAGCTATAGTGGAAGTCTATAAACAAAAAATTGAGGATTTATATGATAAGCATTTTGCCGGTTGGAGAGAACAATTAGTCGTTCCTCGAACTTCGGCTAGGGCTACTGTCCAGGAAATCAAGTGGACTATGAATCAAAAACCGATGCCGATTTCTCTTCCTGATTACCAAAATGCATTTTTTGCAGGGGATTGGTGTGAAGGGCAGGGGCAACTATCGGAGCTATCCTTTTCCAGTGCTTATGAGGCTAGCAAATTGATCTTATTGAAGAATAGTGCTAGAGAAATTCTAAGAGTTTGGTGAAAAAAACAAGGTATGGATAAAAGGGAGTGCCGGAGGCACTCCCTTTAAATTCCTAAAAACTTTATGATGTACCGGGTCAATAAGTGTGATCCAAAAGCGGAAAAAAAGGGGAGACATGGGACTGTCTTGTCCTTTTTAAGCTAAAAATCCCCTTTAGTCCTATAGTGCGGTGTCATTCTTTCTGCACTATGAACTAGAAGGGGATAATACACTTTTTTGTTTTATGCTAGTACCGTCACTCTTTCTTTTAATGAAGCTATTCTTATTTAATGTTAAGTATGTAAAAGGGCAAAGTTAGAAATTAATAGTCCCCGATGGGGGAAGCCCCATAACGCTCCCCTCCCAATCCCGTATTGCCGGATTGGGAGGGGTTTATCCCTAAGGTTTAATTGCACATTTACTTCAACGTTCCAGTGCCCACAATCTCCGTGCTTATTTGAACATGAATCTCCGCCTTCGCGAATGCTTCTATCCATTTTTCTTTGGACCAGGTACCGCGATGCTTTCTCCGAAAGGCGTCGCCGAGAGACAGGGGATCAATTTTCAATTTCTTGAATCTATCGAGAAGCTTGTAGCAATCGTTTCTGATTTTTTCGCTTACCGCCTTTTCCAATGCATCTATTCCTTGTTGGGTTTCTAAATCTTTTTTTCCCGTATACTCAAGTACGGAGCCTTTCAAGTCCAAGTGTATCCACAGTTCCGGATTTTGGAGATTTCCATTGCTTTTTAACTTCACCTTGGAATTTACAAAATTGAGGACGATCGCAGAATCTTTTTCTTCTTCCTTTATTTTGACCATAAAATCCGGAAGTTTCGTTCGTTGTCTCAATCCCTGGATGATTTTCGCCTCTTCCGGGGCGACAAAACCGATGAGCTTATCCCTTTTGAATAGGGCAATTTTAGAAATCCTGATACTCGAATCCAACTTTTCGATATAGGGTGCCATGGGTTCGGATATTTCGTCGGTTCTGAAATAAATGTAATTGTGAATGGTTGTGAACGGACTGAATGCGGTTTCACCCCTGGGATGCAAGAGATCATTCAAAAATACGGTGATGTTGGGCTTGTTGGGGTAATCGGCTTTCATCAAGCTTTCGGCCGATCCCTTGGTAATGGCAATAAATACGTTAGTTCCAACGATCGGATCGCGGTACAGGCTTTCCATGATGCGATGAATTCCGGTTTTCCTCGCATATTCCTCACTGATTAGAATGACGCGCAATTGGGCAAGGCTGATGGACCTTTCGGAAACCGCCGATAGGACAACGGGCGCTTGCTGGGTTAATTGAACGACTGTCGAATAGACTTGGGATTTTTCCTTCGCTTGTTCATAAGGCTGGGGAAGAGCCACAGTTATTTTGGTTTCTTTCTCATTTACATAATCAAAACCTATTACACCTACCATTCCCAAGTCCTCGAGGGTTGGCTTTTCGATATCCGCAGAACATCCGGCAAGGAGGATAAAGAGAAGAGCAAATAATTGGGTTATTTTATTCATTCTTCGTTCCCCCTTTTTTTATCCGGTGGATAAGCAAAATAAGAACAGGCCAAGTCATCAGTGCAAACCCTAGATAGAGAGTGAATTCAAGGTAGACCTTCTGACGAATTTCATAAGCTATGGGTCCTTGGATGAAAAAGAAAGGGACAGCAGCACAGGCATAGATATGCCAAGCGCGATTTTTCATGCGAATGCGGTCCAGCCCTTTCTTAGCAAGCCATAAATACGCTGTCGAGGTCGATAGGACGAGCATAACCCATAAGGCCAGACCCAAATTTTCAATGCGTTCAATAAACGACAATTCTACCGCCTTAAATAGATTCAGGATGGGGTATAGGATATTATCCAACTGCCACTTCGAAAAGTACAAAACACTGACAGTGCTTACGGCTACATAGAAGGTAACGGATATCCACAAACCGAGAGAAGCTAATTTCAAAGCTTGTTTCGGATGTTGGATGTAAGGAAAATAAAACAGGATAAGTTCAAAACCGAATAAAGTAGGAAAGGAAGCTTTCGCGGCCAGCCACCAATCCGTAAAGGTGAAATCCAAATGAAAAAGGGGGAGGAGATGGCTGATGAAGCCCTTTTGTATACCCCACTGCAAGTAGTACGCCATCCACCCGGTTATAAAAAAGGTAAGAATGCACAGTCTGGCGATAAGCTTAATTCCTCCCAGAACGGTGTAGATCATAACGGTAAAGAAGGCAATTAAAGGAAGAGTGATGGTGTAATCCGGCAAGCTGATCGTCTGCATTAAGCGCAGATAGGTTTCGCATACGGCGGCGACTTCAATTAAACCATAAAACATAATGCAAATGTTCAGAATTCTTCCGATCCATGCACCAAAGAGCGATTCGTTAATTTCATAGAGAGATTGACCCGGAAAGGTGAGACCGACATGAACCATAAAGGCTAGAGAGATTTGGGCAATGAAACCATAGACAACCGGCATCCACCATAAATCATAGCCAAGTGGGCTCATTGAGTGCGGAAAGGATAACAGGCCTATCCCGATCATCACGTTCTGCACCAGAAAGATGACATGATAGTTATTTAACTTATTCATTTTACCTTTGTCCATTAGCCATTACTCCTCGTCAGTCGGTCGCACAAAGTGTTTTTTTACCCGGCCTGCTCCCATCCTTTTAAAGAAATAAACAAGGGGAGCCCGAAAGAGGCTATTACCGAGATCGGTGATACTTCTCGGAATCACGGGAGTCATATAGGGTGTTCCCAAAGAGGTGACATTAAGCAGGTGAATCATGAGCCAAGCGAAAGCAAGCATCTGGCCATATACCCCAATTATCCCGGCAGCCAAAATAAATATATAACGCACAACCCGGCTGGCGTTACTCATCAAATAATTTGCAGGGAGGAAAGAAAGCAAAGCGGAAATAGCCACAATGACGATCAGAATATTACTTGCCAAACCGGCTTCGACTGCTGCCGTCCCGATAACGATACCGCCGACGATACCGATGGTCTGGCCGATTTTGGTGGGCATGCGCGATCCTGCTTCGCGCAGGATATCAATCGTAATCTCCATCATCAATGCTTCTATAATAGGCGGAAACGGTACCCTGCTCCTCGACTCTGCGAGTAAGGTCAGCATGGCCGGGGGAAGCATTTCTTGATGGAAAGTCAGTACCGAAACATATGTTGGCGTAAATAAAATGGTGAGAAAAAAACCAACGAAACGGATCGTCCGGAGTAGAGAGGCGGTCGACCAGCGATTATAGAAATCTTCCGGGCTTGCAAACAGCTCAAAGAAGGTGGCTGGGGCAATGGCCACATCAGGGCTTCCATCCATCAGGAAAATGATCCTTCCATCCAATAAAGAGGCCATAGCATTGTCAGGTCTTGAAGTGATGCCAAATTGCGGAAAAGGGGAGTAGGGCTTATCATCTAAGGCTTGCATAAGAACCGGCAATCCCGTAAATCCGTGAAATTCAATATTTCTTAGCCGGTACAATACCCGATCCAGGTTTTCCTGGTTTGCAATGTTTTCCATATACATAACGGAAACCGTTTGTCTTGCTTCTGTTCCCAAAATGAGGGTGGTCGATTTTAAATTAGGCGTCCTGAGTCTGCGCTTGATTAAGGACAGATTGGTTTGAATAGACTCGGTAAAGGAATCTTGAGGACCCAATACGGATGATTCGCTTTCAGATGGACTGATGCTCCGCTGGGGCGGGCTAAACGTATTGATTTTTAATATCAATTTTCTTTCTATAAAGAGCAATATAGTACATCCGCTGCAAATATCCATGACGAGTTCACGCAATTGATCCTGTTTCAGCGTCTCAGAAACAGGAAAAATTTCCTCCGGATTTCCGCCGACTTGAGAATGCAGAGGATTGATCACCACTTCCTGAAGGGTGATGGTTTCCACCAAGGAACGAATGCAGAGAAGAAAGCATTTTTCATTTCCCCATTGTTTTTCTTTTATTACGAAATCATCAACATTTGCGAACTGCTGTTTTATATTTTCGAGGGTAATCTCTTCTTTGGACTCAGTAAACGATATGTCCTGTTGGTTGTTCGGTTTGGCTGTTTTTTGAGATAAATTTCGAATGGCATTCCAAAGGCCCAATGCAATCCCGCCTAATAAGATGTTTTATAATAATTTTCCCTGGAACTGGAAGATTATCCATGAGCATTCTACTTATCAATAGGCTACTCTGACTGCTTTTTGGAATGAGAGAAAAAATCTCAATGTTGTACTCAACAAAGATTAAAATTTCATCTCTATAAAATTTTTTGATGATTTACCTTCCAGCTAAGTGTAAAATAGACTTTAAATATAATTTGGGTTTTTAACGATTTAAAACATAACAGCGGGAGGCAATCGAAGTGAGTATGGAGGATTTAACAAATTTAAGAGAACAGCTAGACAAAATAAACATCCAACTGCTTGAAATTCTCAATGAACGCGGAAAAATTGTGCAAAAAATTGGGGAGAAAAAGCTCGAGCTTGGGCGTACCGAAGCTTACGATCCGAAGAGGGAAGAAGAGATTTTCGAGTACCTATTTAAGGGTAACACAGGTCCATACGATAATGAGATGATAAAAAATATTTTTAAACAGGTATTTGATGAATCTTCGAAGCTGCAAGAGAAGCTTCTGAAAAAATAATTGTCTAATTATTAAGTATTTGGCAAGGAAAAATCAAGGCTCCTTCGAGGTTAAAGCGAAGGAGCTTTTTATTTGGAATTTTATTCCATCCATGATGCAGCAGAAAAATATCCCTTAAAATGAATGGCCCTTGATTTGTGATAATACTGCAGCTCCGCATATCGATAGTAAGCTGTTGAATTCCCGGCATTAGCTATCTTTAATCTTTCATAATGCTCGGCAAGAGCCGCGTGTTTCAGGAAATTCTGTTGGGCAACTTGCACCGTGTAGCCTTGCTCATACGGCATTTGCTGCCGATATGGATTCATGAAAAGACCTCCTTTAGCTGGTTCCATTCATTTTATGTGGTGAGGGTTGCTTAGCGTTAGGCGGTTGCTGAGTTTTGGATGTAACATTTAAGTTTGGGAGATATTAACTAAAGGATGTTACATGAAAAAGGTGGGTTGAAATGGATAAGCAACGCGATGAAAATACGACAGAAGCCAATATTGAACTGAATCGGGAGTTCTATGGAGAAGGTACGCAGCCTACGGGATGGATCAAAAAGAGTTCTCCTAATGATGCAGAAAATGCTAATATGCAAATGGACCGCATTTTTAATGAAGATGATAATGAATTCGATATACAAAATTCCACTTCCCTTCGACGCAGCAACGGGTAGGGAAATATGGGATTAAAGCCTAGGTTGATGAATCTGGGCTTTTTGTTATTTCATTTAACCAATTTGTACATTGTTAAGTATTTGTTAAGATTATATCGTAAACCGATATCGGTATTGTATAATGAGGTGGAACTGCTGTGGAAGACAAAGTATTACGGAAGCTATTTCTAGGGTTCATTCAAATCCATATCCTGCACCATGCAAAAGAAGAACCTATTTTTGGTTTATGGATGCTGGAAGAGCTGAAGGAGCATGGATATGAAATAAGCGCCGGAACTCTTTATCCGATCCTTCATCAGATGGAGACCGGCGGTCTGTTGAGCAAAGAAGAGAAAAACGTGGAGGGCAAGATCAGAAAGTATTATCGTACCACCGATAAAGGAAACCATGTACTGAGGGAAGCTAGAAAGAAAGCTTACGAACTTTTTAAGGAAATTAAGGAATAAGAGTTTGTTCCAAAGGAGGTAGAGGGTTGAATGAGTAAGCCTGCAATGGAAGAAAAACAGGAGAGGCTAAGCAAGAATCGTTTGGGATCATTAATGGAGGTCCTGGGAGTTTCCACGAAACTAGGGTTGACTTCGTTTGGGGGTCCGATTGCACATCTTGGCTATTTCCACGATGAATATATCCGTCGCAGAAAATGGATGGATGAACGCAGTTATGCCGATTTGGTTGCCCTATGTCAATTCCTTCCAGGCCCGGCGAGCAGCCAAGTCGGCATTGGAATTGGTGTCATGCGTGCAGGACTGTTGGGAGGCATTGCCGCATGGATTGGCTTCACGCTTCCTTCGGTTATTGCATTGGTTCTTTTTGCCTTTTTACTGCAAGGATTTGATGTGGGGAATGCCGGGTGGATTCATGGCTTAAAGCTCGTGGCCGTTGCCATTGTAGCTCATGCGGTTTTAGGGATGGGACAGAAGCTTACCCCTGATCGAAATCGCGCAACCATCGCGATTATCGCAGCAACCATTACGCTGCTTTGGCAGACGGCTATAAGTCAGGTAGTCGTCATCGTTGCCGCTGGAATCATTGGTTTACTCCTTTATAAAAACAGTAAAATACCTGATTTGCCTGAAATGCGGGTTCCTATTGGACGATCCGTTGCCGTAATCAGTCTCGTTTTGTTTTTTCTGTTATTATTCGGTTTGCCATTGATTCGAAATCTAGCTTCCTCTCATTGGTTAGCTGTATTCGATAGCTTTTACAGGGCAGGGTCCTTGGTTTTTGGCGGGGGGCATGTCGTCCTTCCCTTACTGGAAAGAGAAGTCGTTCCTACAGGCTGGTTAAACAAAGAAGACTTTTTGGCGGGGTATGGGGCGACTCAAGCGGTTCCTGGTCCCTTGTTCACCTTTGCTGCTTACTTAGGGGCGATTATGGGTGGATGGCTAGGTGCCATCGTAGCCACGGTCGGAATATTTCTTCCTGCCTTCTTGCTGGTGATTGGCACATTGCCTTTTTGGGATACCCTTCGAAGAAAGCCGAACATTCAAGGAGCGCTAGTGGGGGTTAATGCAGCGGTAGTAGGAATTTTGCTGGCGGCTCTGTATGACCCGATTTGGATCAGTACGATTCTTTCGCCGATTGATTTCGCCCTTGCTTCCATATTGTTTATTATGCTTGTTTTTTGGAAGACCCCGCCTTGGGTCGTGGTGATAGCAGGAGCTATAGGCGGGATGATGATTGGATTGTTTTAAAAGAGAGTGATAAAAGTCTTCCATGGTGGAAGGCTTTTTTAATTAAGGCAGTCTAGGACTTGCCTTGCTCAAAAGTAGCAGTCTCATGGTATAATAACCCCTATATAAGGAGGTGACAAGCATGAGTGAAGAACTTCTTCAACAATTGGTGAAGATGGTTGCTGCGAACAACCGGCACTTGGTTGAACTTAAAGAAGACATGGTATTAATGAAGAAAGACCAAGCAGAGATAAAGGGTATCCTGCAAAAGGTGGAAGTGAGACTTGGTAGAGTGGAAAGTGATATTCAGGACATGAAGAGTCAGTTGTACCGGGTTGAGCGTACGGAACGACAGCTTGACAAAACCGTGTCCCGTGTGGACCGTTTGGAAGTGGAAGTAGATATGCTCCATCAGAAAAGCTCCTCTTAGATTCCCTCTTTACGTATTTCAATTCATAGATCCAAGAAAGATTGAAGTCCCCAACCACATGGTAAGGGGCTTCTTTCCTTTTATCAAGGGAATCTTGAACGCGTCTCAAAACAGCTATAAAAAATTTGAATCAAAAATAATAAATATATCTTATTGTTTTTTATTGCAAAATCCTATTTTTAAAGTTTACCTACATCAATCTTCTCTCTTTAATAAAATCCACAAAGGCTTTGATGAGAGTAATCTGTAACGATTCTTTTCTATAGATCATCCACGATTTCCGTAAGATCGGTTCGCCATGTTTGTTTCTTAATTGTATCTTATTCAAATTTTCGTTTTCATTTAGGACAATGTCTGGCAGGATGGCATATCCAAATCCGCTCAATACCATTTCTCTGCAAGTTTCCATATGGTCTACTTCCATTGTAATGGAAGGAGGTTTCGAAAAAGTTTCTTTCCACCAGCTATCAAAGACATTCTCTAATGACAGATCCGTCTTGTAGATGATTCTCGGCAGGTTAGGGAGCTCGTCCAAAGAAATCTCTTTTTGGGAAACGATCCAAATGTTTTCTGCCATGATCAAATGCTTTTCTTCTGACCAGTTATAATCTCCTCGGACAAATCCGATATGCACATCTTGCTTGTATACTAGATTTGTCAATTCTGAACTTCTTTGTGATATGACTTTAAACTCGACTTCAGGGTATTTAGTATGAAAATCTTTGAGTATGTTTGGAAGCTTGTACCTGGCCAGGCTGCTGGCGGTTCCGATTTTTAATGTCCCTGCTATTTTGTTTTCCATGCTAAATAAGAATTCTTTTGTCTGTTGCAGCTGATGCAGCATATCCTTGGCGTATCTCGCCAGATATTCCCCTTGCGGCGTAAACTCTATCCCTCGTCTCCCCCTATAGATAATCGTGATCCCGAACTCCTTTTCTAGCTGTTGAATGCGGTAGGTTAAAGAAGGTTGAGAAACAAATAGAATCTCGGCGGTTTTCGTTAAGGTTTGTTGCTCATATAGTGTTTTTAATAATACCCAGTCTTTTTCTTCCATCGTTTCATCCTCTTATCTCAATTTGATAGATAAACGCCCATTATGGATATTGTAAAGGCGTTTAGCCGTTTCTTCAATTTTTTTTATGGAATTAGATAAAATATTAGTATTTTTTTGATAGATTCCTATATGCTAAATTTATTCCAAGAACAAAAAAACACAGCGGAGGGAAGCGGCCATGTATGATTAATCCGGATCACAGCTTTTAGAAGCAGGTATTATCCATGTGATTTTTATGAAGAAAATTATAAATATTGCTTTAAATATTTATACAAACGAGTGTATTGTAAAATTTCAATGAGTTCCCTTTTAGTTCAAATCCTTTTAATAAAAATGCAACCGTTTTCTTTTTTGGATTAAAATCAATTACTTAGGAGGGAAAATATAATGAGAAATTGGAAATTAACCTTGATGTCTACTGTCCTGCTTTTTAGTTTAACAGCTTGCGGCGGAACACAAGAATCGTCAACAGAAACGTCGGAAGCAGCAAAGGCAGCTTCAAGCTATCCGGAGAAGCCTATTACTCTGGTAGCCCCCAATGGAGCAGGGGGCGGTTTGGATAAAACAGCAAGACTACTAGCAAAAGGGCTTGGTGAGACCAAACTTGTTGAACAAACCATTACGGTCGAAAACCGGCCAGGCGGAGGGGGCTCCGTTTATATGGCGGAGTATGCCACAAAGGAAACAAAAAATCCTTATAAACTATTAGTCAACTCTCCTCCGGTTCTAATCAACAACCATAAAAAAGAAGGAAATAGTCCATTCGGTTATAAAGATACGACGCCACTGGCACAGTTAACGAGAGATTATGGAGCGATCTCCGTTCCGGCTGATTCCAAATACAAGGATCTAAAATCGTTTTTGGACGATATCAAAGCAGACCCAACCAAGATTTCGATTGCAGGGGGCTCTTCTCCTGGCGGAATGGATCACGTGTTTGCCATGCTGCCTGTATTCAAATACGGGATCGATCCTAAAGCTGTCAAATATGTTTCTTATGAAGGCGGAGGGGAAGCGATCACTGCCCTGCTAGGAAACCATGTCCAAGCCGCCGCTAAACCGGTATCGCTTATCCTTCCTTATTTGGAATCAGGGAAAGTAAGAGTTTTGGCCGTGACCTCAAGTGAGCGACTCGGCGGATTGCTGAAAGATGTACCTACCATGAAAGAACTAGGCTTGGATGCCGAGTTTACCATTTGGCGCGGGGTGTTGGGGCCGAAGGAAATGGGAGAAGCGGAGATTGCGTACTGGGATGAGAAATTCAAGGCCCTTAGCGAAACGGAAGAATGGAAGCGATTGCTAGAAGCGGATGGCGTAGAAGGTGAGTACAAGAATTCCCAAGATTTCAAGAAGTTCTTGGATGAACAGGATAAGCAAATCAGCGACTTGATGAAAGCGATCGGGATTTCGAAGGAGTAGATAGAAAGGGGAGGAGGGATTTCTCTTCCCCCAAGTATTTTTATTGGAGGTGAGTAGGAACGATGAGCCAATCGTTTGACAGATATGCGAGTTTTAGCTTTTTTATCATTGGGATGGCCATGATTTTTGAAAGCAGAAAGATCTCCGCCAGCGCTTACGGGAGCAATGTGGGGCCTGATATGTTTCCTATGGGTTTAGGTTTTATTCTTATTTTGCTTAGTATTCGGCTTTTCTATGAAACTCGATTTTATGCGACTGCGAATTCAAAAGGCCAAGCCTTAGATTATAAAAAGTTCTTTATTATTTTGCTATCTGCCATATTATATGGTTTGCTGTTAGAGACGCTAGGGTACGTATTAACCACGTTTGTATTTTTGGCTATTGGCTTTCAAGTGATGGAGAAGGGCGGCTGGTGGAAAACTCTAGCGATTTCAAGCAGTTTTTCTTACGGAGTCTATTATCTGTTTGTAGAAGTACTGGAAGGCTCTTTGCCGGGATTTCCTGTATGGTTCAACTAGGAGGTAGAAAAGATGGAAACCCTTCAATTTCTTTCTAACGGCTTTATGATAGCCCTACAGTGGCATAATCTTGCCTTTGCCTTTTTCGGCGTGCTGATCGGAACGGCGGTTGGCGTCTTGCCGGGGATTGGCCCCATGAGCGGCGTGGCCTTGCTGATTCCTGTTACCTCCACCTTGACCTCGGGATTGGATGCGGGATCGGCAGCAACGAGTTCGATCATCTTATTGGCCGGCGTTTACTATGGGGCGATGTATGGCGGTTCCACGACATCGATTCTTTTGAATACACCGGGAGAATCTTCTTCCGTCGTCACCGCCTTGGATGGATATCAAATGGCGAAGCAGGGGAGGGCAGGAGCCGCGCTGTCCATTGCCGCTATGGGTTCTTTCTTCGCTGGCATTGTATCTATCGTAGGCCTGGTAGCCCTGGCGGATCCGTTATCCGACTTGGCTCTTTCGTTTGGCCCAGCTGAATATTTCTCGCTCATGATTCTGGGATTATGTGCGGTGAGCGGGTTGGCAGGAAAATCGATGACAAAAGCTCTGATTATGACCATTTCGGGATTATTGCTGGCTACCATCGGAATGGATACCGTTTCAGGTGTGGCACGTTTTACCTATGATATTCCCGTACTGTACTCGGGTATAGAATTCTTAACGATTGCCGTGGGTTTATTTGCTTTAGGGGAAGTGTTTAAAACGATATTAGAGAAGGATGCGGAAAATGGACAGATTGCGAAAGTAGGAAGGATTCTTCCGACGAAGTTGGATATGAAAGAAAGTGCAGTTCCAGTCGTTCGGGGGTCTTTCCTTGGATTTTTCATCGGTCTTCTCCCAGGTGCGGGGGCGACTCTAGCCTCTTTTTTCTCTTATATTATGGAGAAAAAGCTAAGCAAGAATCCAAGCCAGTTTGGCCAAGGAGCCATAGCAGGTGTAGCAGCCCCTGAAGCGGCAAACAACGCAGCATCCGGCGGAGCGATGATCCCGCTGTTGACTTTGGGGATTCCAGGGTCTGGAACGACAGCCATCCTGATGGGTGCATTGATTATGTACAATATTCAGCCAGGACCTCTCTTGTTTACCGATCATCCGCAGGTGGCATGGGGGCTGATCGCCAGTATGTTTATTGGAAACTTGATGCTTTTGGTCCTTAACATGCCGTTGGTTAAGGTGTTCGCGAAGATTATAGAAACACCGCCTAAGTATTTACTGCCCATTATCATTGCCATCTCGATCTTTGGTGTCTATGCGGTTCAATTTACGACCTTCGATCTCATGCTGCTGATTTCTTGCGGTGTCGTAGGGTATATGTTGACAAAAAATGATTTTCCTGTGGCTCCATTAGTATTAGGGCTGGTTCTTGGTCCGATGATCGAGAATAACTTGCGCAGGGCTTTGACTACTTCGAATGGCGACTTTTTGATCTTCCTGCAAAAGCCGATCTCGCTTCTCTTCTTGGTGATCGCCGCTTTATGGATGATTATTCCCCTCATTCTAAAGATGAGAGGAAAGAATGTCATCATTAATGAAGAAGCTTAATATTGGCGACTAGAGTTGATGATAGAGTTTGATAGAGAGAAGACGTTGGACTTCATGTTCAACGTCTTTTTGCTTATCTTGGGATGGGAATAGGTATTTGTATGGCTATGGACTATAATATAAAATAACCATACAATACCGGGGGAAAGAGTAAAGCTATGAACGATTATCCAATTGAAAAACGACCGCCCTATTATGAGCAATTTTATCATTCCATAAAGAAAATGATCTTCGAAGGGAAATTCAAACCTGGTGAACGCATAAATGAAACCCAGCTTGCTAGAGAGTTTGGGGTAAGCAAAAGCCCGGTTCGGGAAGCTATTCGCGTTTTAGAAAAAGAAGGTTTAGTGCTTGTGGATGAAAAATCAAAAGTCGTGGTCTATGAGCCTACGATGAGAGATGTGGAGGAAATCTATTTTTGTCGGATGGCGTTAGAATCTTTTGCCGTTCGTTTAGCTACTGAAGTGGCTAGTGATGAGCAAATGGAACAACTCGAGCAAACCCTTCTGAAGACAGAACAAGCTATACAGGAGTCGCAAGAAAGCAATACGATTATTGCGCTTAACGAGTTGTTCCATGGATTAATCATAGAATATACGCAAAACCGCCGATTGCAAAAGCAATTGAATGATCTTAAATCATTGACGTATCTCTTTCGGATCATGAATTTTAAGGGAGACAACCGAGCAACGATCATACTTAGCCAGCACCGCGAAATCTTTCATTATATTAAGGAGAGAAAAACTGATCGGGCCTCCCAGGCCATGATTGATCATTTGAAATGTGATCTGCAACATCTAACGGGAGTTATATCCCATTCAACAGCAGGCCATGATCAATAAATCATGGTTTTTGCTCTATAAATAAGTATATTGTAGAAGTCGAGGGTATGGTATAATCAATCTATAAAACATCAACAGTCGACCGTCGTCTGAATGAGGGAGGAAGTTCAATGAAGAAGTTTGACATAGCTGTGATTCCTGGAGATGGGATTGGCAGGGAAGTCGTGCCTGCTGCTCTCGATGTATTGAATACGCTTTCGGAAGTCCATGGAGGTCTAAAGTTTGAATTTACTTCATTTGATTGGAGCTGTGAGTATTACTTAGAACACGGTGAGATGATGCCTGCAGATGGCCTTCAGACGTTAGGGAATTTTGAAGCGGTTTTCTTAGGGGCTGTCGGAAACCCGAAGCTGGTGCCTGATCATGTATCCCTATGGGGATTGCTGGTCAATATTAGACGTGGATTTGAGCAGGTTATCAATATTCGTCCGGCAAAAATGATGAGGGGCATTGAATCGCCTTTGGTAAATCCCCGGGATTTCGACTTGATTGTTGTGCGGGAAAATAGTGAAGGAGAATATAGTGAGATTGGCGGAAGGATTCATCGGGGAGAAGAGGAAATGGCGGTCCAAAGTGCCATTTTTACTCGCAAGGGCACCGAACGCGCCATGAGATATGCGTTTGAACTGGCTCAAAAGAGAAGAGGGCATGTCACAAGTGCCACCAAATCAAATGGAATTGTACACTCCATGCCTTTCTGGGATGAAGTGTTTAATGATGTGAAGAAAGACTATCCTGCTATTGAGTCGACTTCATTTCATATTGATGCGTTAGCCGCCTTTTTCGTGAACCGTCCTCAAATTTTCGACGTTATTGTAGCAAGTAATTTATTCGGTGACATTTTAACGGACTTAGGAGCAGCTATTATGGGAAGCATCGGAATCGCTCCTGCGGCCAACATTAACCTTAATGGAAAATACCCTTCCATGTTTGAGCCTGTCCACGGTTCTGCTCCAGATATACTTGGAAAAGGCATTGCTAATCCGATCGGCCAAATCTGGACCGCGAAAATGATGCTGGATCACTTTGGGGAGCTCGAATTGGGGAATAAGCTTCTTGAGATTATTGAGGATGTGACAGAAGCTGGGGTGAAGACGCCTGATATTGGGGGTAAGGCTTCAACTAGTGAAGTGACGGAAGAGATTTGTAAGAGGATTAGATTGTTAGGTCGTTAGATTTACGTTTTTACGCGTAAAAAAGAAATTTTCCGCAAAACGGTGGAAATTATCCGCATAAGTACTAAGAAAAACCGCATAAAAAGACAAGAGCCCATTTACTCATTACGAAGTAAATGGTTTTTTGTTATTTTCAGGGTTGGTTCCTAGATAGCGGTGTTAGCAAATTACTCATGTCATCTAAGAATTGGTTGGGATCTTCAAATATAAAATTTTTCTATAACTGAATATAGAATTTGAATATTATTTTTAATAATAAACCTGTGTTATGATGTTTGTGAGTTAATAATATTCTTATTATTCTCATTTACCCTATTGCGAAAAAGGAGGTTCATAATCAAGGGAAATTAAATTTAGAGTGTTTTATGATGAGGTAAATTGGTAGGTTGATGGGAAAAGTGGGAAAAGGTTTGGCCTTTGCCTTTGGAAACCCTTTCAATCCTCTTCGCTGGATTCTCCGGTAATTATACAGTATAGGGGGGGAAAGAATATTGAGAAAAATGAAGCAGTGGTCAGCATTTCTATTAAGCGGACTAATGGCAGTAAGTTTAACCGCTTGTGGAGGAGGAAGCAGTCCATCTGCCGGTACCAGTGGGATGGAAACTAATGAACAAGCAACAGCGAACTATCCGCAAAAACCGATTGTGGTTGTGGCGCCTTCAGGAGCGGGAGGCGGCTGGGATAGAACAGCACGAACGTTTGTTAAAGTATTGGCGGAATCTAAGCTTGTTGAAAAAACGATGACGGTGGAAAATAAACCCGGTGGCGGTGGAACCGTATTTTTAGCGGATTATGTTAGTCGTGAATCAAAGAATGATTATAAACTGTTTGCCGGTTCTCCACCTGTTTTGATTAACAACCTGAAAAAAGAGGGAAATAGTCCTTACGGATATCAAGATACTACTCCTTTAGCCCAGCTAACGAAGGATTTCGGATCTATTGTGGTAAGAGCGGACTCCAAATATAACGACCTTACATCATTGATTGATGACCTAAAAGCGGATCCTACAAAGATAACGTTTGCCGGGGGCTCGGGCCCGGGCTCGATGTATCATTTGGTATCCATTTTGCCTGCATACAAATCGGGTGCAGATCATAAATCCGTCAAGTATGTATCCTATGATGGAACAGGAGAAGCCATGGCCGCTTTGCTGGGCGGCAACGCTGATGTCATTGCGTCTGATGCATCTTCTATTTTGGAATATTTAAAGGCAGGAAAGATAAGAGTTTTGGCTGTAGCTTCGCAAGACCGATTAGAGGGTGAGCTAAAGGATGTTCCGACAATGAGAGAACAAGGAGTAGATGCTGAATTTGCGATATGGCGGGGGATTTTCGGCCCTAAAGAAATGAGTGAAGATGCTTTGAGTTTCTGGAATAAGAAGATTAAGCAAATGGTTGAAACCGAAAATTGGAAGAAGGCAATACGGGAAAATGGCTGGGAAAGTGACTATAAGAATGCAAACGAATTCAAAGCATTCTTAGATGAACAGAATAAACAGATTCATGAACTATTGGCAGCATTGGATATGGCAAAATAAAATGCAACACCGTCATAGAGGAGGGGGAGAGGAGTAATCTCTTCCTCTGATTCATTCTTTTTGGAGGTGAACAGAAGAAATGGGCAACACGTTTGACCGATATGCTAGTCTAGTTTTTTTTATCATTGGGCTGGGTTTCATCCTAGAAAGCAGGAAGATTTCTGCAAGTGCCTATGGAAGCAATGTGGGGCCGGACATATTCCCGATGGGTTTAGGAGTTATTCTTATCCTTTTAAGTTTGCGCCTTTACTTTGAAACAAGAAAATACTCCTCAGTAAAATCTAAAAAAGTCTTACTCGATTACAAAAGATTTTTTATTATATTAATCTCTGCGGTCTTATATGGATTATTACTTGAGACTATGGGTTACGTCATTTCTACTTTCATATTTTTACTGCTGGGTTTCCAAGTGATGGAAAAAGGTGCGTGGGGGAAAACGCTTCTTATTTCCGGAGGATTTTCTTACGGAGTATATTATTTATTCGTAGAAGTACTAGAGGGCTCCTTGCCTGGCTTCCCTATATGGTTCAACTAGGAGGTAAAACCGATGGAAACTGTTCAATTTCTCTTCGATGGCTTTGAGGTTGCTTTCCAATGGCATAACTTGGCCTTTGCTTTTTTTGGTGTTTTGATAGGTACGGCTGTCGGCGTATTGCCCGGTATCGGGCCGATGAGTGGAGTGGCTTTACTCATTCCGGTGACGGCAACGTTGACATCGGGGCTTGATCCGGAGTCTGCGGCTACAAGTTCGATTATTCTGCTGGCAGGTGTTTACTATGGGGCCATGTACGGAGGATCAACAACCTCTATACTTTTGAATACCCCTGGGGAATCCTCCTCTGTGGTAACCGCTTTGGACGGTTATCAAATGGCAAAGCAGGGACGGGCGGGCGCAGCTTTATCCATTGCGGCGATTGGTTCTTTCGCTGCTGGCATTGTCTCTTTAGTAGGCATGGTTTTGCTTGCAGATCCCTTATCTGAACTGGCGTTATCGTTCGGTCCAGCCGAATATTTTTCGCTGATGATTCTTGGATTGTGCGCTGTAAGCGGTTTGGCTGGAAAATCGATGACGAAGGCCCTCATCATGACCGTTATGGGCTTATTGCTTGCAACCATCGGATTGGACAATGTATCAGGAGTTGCACGTTTTACTTATGATTTGCCAGTACTGTATTCAGGGTTGGAATTTTTGACTGTGGCTGTTGGTCTCTTCGCCCTAGGAGAAGTGTTTAAGACGATACTGGAGAAAGACAGCGGTGGAGGAGAAGTAGCTAAAGTAGGACGTATTCTTCCCACGAAACAGGATATGAAAGACAGCGGCGGCGCTATTTTACGAGGATCTTTTTTAGGTTTTTTTATCGGTATTCTTCCGGGTGCTGGCGCAACATTGGCTTCCTTTTTTTCATATATTATGGAGAAAAAATTTAGCAAAAACCCCAGCAAATTTGGGCAGGGGGCGATTGAGGGCGTAGCCGGTCCCGAATCTGCGAATAACTCGGCATCCGGTGGAGCGATGATTCCGCTGCTCACATTGGGAATTCCCGGATCGGGCACCACGGCAATCTTAATGGGTGCATTAATCATGTACAACATTCAGCCAGGCCCACTGTTCTTTACAGACCATCCCCAAGTGGCATGGGGACTCTTGGCAAGTATGTTTGTCGGTAATATTATGCTCCTGGCACTCAATATGCCGCTTGTGAAGGTGTTTGCGAAAATCATTGAAGCACCGGTTAAATATCTGCTCCCGATTATCATTGCCATTTCCATTTTCGGGGTCTATGCGGTGCAGTTCACGACATTTGATTTGATGCTATTGATCGCGTGCGGGGTCACTGGATATTACCTAACGAAAAATGATTTCCCGGTGGCTCCTCTTGTTTTAGGTTTGGTTCTGGGACCCATGATCGAGAACAATTTGCGTAGAGCATTGACTGGATCGAACGGGGATTTTATGATCTTTTTGACACAGCCGGTGTCTTTGATATTGTTGATCATTGGAGTATTGTGGATGATGATCCCGATCATTTTAAAGATGAGGGGCAGAAATGTGATTATTAATGAAGAAGCTTAGTCAAAACGGAGAGCGGCCTGCCCGAATCGAAATATTTTAACAAAAGGAACCAGACGTTCTCCTGCGTCTGGTTCCTTTTGTTATACTTTAAGAATTTGTAACTTAGTTATATTGTTTGGACAGCACGAGGATATAACTTCAAATAAACTTTTTTGTAAAGTCGACGAAACTATTAACTGTATTTAAATCTAGAGAGTGGTCACGATAAATCATCCATGTTTTTCTAAGGATAGGTTCATTTTCATTTGTTTTTAATTTATAGCTAAAGAGATTATCTTCTTTTAAAATACTCATGCCCGGTAGGATAGCATAGCCTAAACCGCTTATCACCAATTGCTTGCACGTTTCAATATGGTCGACTTCCATTGTAATGGTTGGAGGGCGTGTAAACGTTTCGCGCCACCAATTATCTATTAGAGTTTTCAAGGATTGGTCTGTATCGAAGTTTATTCTAGGAAGCATAGGCAGTTGGTCTAGGCTTAATTCTTCCTTTGATACGATGCATACGCAATCTTCACTCATTAAATATTTTTGTTCCTGCCATCGATAATCGCCTCTAACAATTCCAATATGGACTTCTTCTTTGTATAACATGTGTATGATTTCTGAACTCCAGCCGGTTTTTAGGTGTATATCTACCTCGGGGTATTGATCATGGAAGCCTTTTAGTAGAGAAGAAAGATTATAGCGGGCAAAATTCCTGGATACTCCAAGTCTAAGCTTCCCTTTCACGCGGTCATCCAAATTGCTAATAAATTCCTTGGCGGTTCTTAACTTAAATATCATTTCTTTTGCAAACTGAACGAGATATTCCCCTTGGGTTGTAAATTCTACTCCCTTCTTTCCCCTTGTCACGATTTTTGTATCAAATTCCTTCTCGATTTGTTGTAAACGGTAGGTTAGCGAAGGTTGAGTGATATATAATCGTTCAGCTGCTTTAGAGATACTTCGTTCTTCATGGATGGTTATTAACATATTCCAATCCTTTTCTTCCATACGTTCCTCCCATTGCTTTTTTTGTTCAAGTATAAGTTCCGATCTAAACTTTTAGGATATAGAAAATTTCTATGGCTTTATATTTAAAAACCATATTTTATTTTATATGTTTAATCATACTATAATCTACTTAAAGGTTAAACAAATTAGATTTTAGCTAATTTTATTAAAACTCATTTTTTAATTGGATGGAGGAGAGAAATATGGACAAGAATTTTTTATACGAAACAGATGTAGTAGTGGTAGGCGCAGGAAATGCGGCGATGTGTGCAGCTCTGGCTGCAAGAGAGAATGGTTCAAAGGTTATCGTGCTGGAGAAAGCCCCGGAAAAAGAAAGAGGAGGAAACAGCACCTTTACAGCTGGTGCGATCCGTTTCGCTTACAGTGGTTTGGAAGACTTGCTTAAGGTATGCCCTGATCTGACGGAGGAGGAAATCGCCAATACGGATTTTGGGACGTATACCGAAGAACAATTCTTCGATGATATGTGCCGTGTAACGCAATATCGCACAAATGCCACGATGGCCGAAATGTTGACTAGCAAGAGCTTGGAAACCATGGTTTGGATGCGTTCCAAGAAAGTTCGTTTTGCTCCGATTTATGGACGACAAGCTTTCAAAGTGGATGGCAAGTTTAAATTTTGGGGAGGGTTAACCATCGAAGCCGTTGGCGGTGGACCAGGGTTAGTTCAATACTTGCACGAAGCGGCTGAAAGAGAAGGAATTACCGTTCTCTATGAAGCAGAGGCTAAATCATTACTGAGTAACGATGAGGGTGTGTACGGCGTTCAACTGAAATTAAAAGGCAAAACCGTAAATATAAAAAGTAAAGCGGTCGTTTTAGCAGCAGGAGGATTCCAATCCAATACAGAAATGAGAACCCGCTATTTAGGTGCCGGATGGGAGCTAGCTAAAGTAAGGGGGACTCGCTTTAATACGGGTGATGGAATTCGCATGGCATTTGATATCGGGGCTAGATCCTACGGACATTGGTCCGGATGCCATGCCGTAGGTTGGGATTATAATGCTCCTGAGTTCGGTGATCTTGCCGTTGGAGACGGTTTCCAAAAGCATAGCTATCCATTCGGAATTATGGTCAATGCTACAGGAAAACGCTTTGTAGATGAAGGAGCTGATTTCCGCAACTACACCTATGCGAAATATGGAAGGGTCATTTTGGAACAGCCTGGCCAATTTGCATGGCAAATCTTCGATCAAAAGGTAACTCATTTACTGCGTGATGAATACCGGATTAAGCAAGTGACTAAAGTTAAAGCGGACACATTAGAGGAATTGGCGCACAAATTAGAAGGCGTCGATCCGCAAGGATTTTTGGACTATATCAAACAGTATAACGCTGCCGTTCAGGCGGATGTACCTTTCAACCCGAATATTAAAGATGGCCGCGGTACAGTGGGACTGGAAGTTCCGAAAACAAACTGGGCCAATCCGTTTGATCAAGGACCATTCGAAGCTTACCAAGTAACTTGCGGAATTACGTTTACCTTTGGCGGATTGAAGATCAATGAACAGTGTGAAGTGCAAAATACAGCAGACCTGAGTATCCCAGGTTTATATGCAGCAGGAGAATTGGTTGGAGGCTTATTCTTCTTCAACTATCCAGGCGGAACGGGACTCATGGCAGGATCCGTTTTCGGAAAAACAGCTGGAGAACAGGCGGCAAAATTTGCGATGACAAGAACAGAAGCCAATATCGGATAGGGGGGGTTGCGCCAAATGAATATATTAGTGCTGTTAAAACAGACCTTTGATACGGAGGAAAAAATAGAAATTGTCAATGGAGAAGTAAGCGAAGAAGGAATTAAATTTATTATTAATCCTTACGATGAATACGCGGTGGAAGAAGCCGTGTCAATTAAGGAAAATCACGGGGGCGAGGTAACGGTCCTTACCCTCGGCCCTAGCAGGGCGGAGGAAGCTCTCCGCACCGCCCTTGCGATGGGAGCGGATAAAGCGGTACTGATTGAAGGAGAAGACTTAAATGGAGATGAATATGTCATCTCTAAAATACTGGCCTCTTATATTAAAGGCAAAAACTATGATTTGATTATTGGCGGCTATATGGCAGTTGATGACGGATCCGCTCAAGTTGGGCCCCGAGTGGCGGAAGAGCTGGAAATCCCACATGTGGCAACGATTGTTAAGCTAAATCTCCAGGATTCCAAAGCCATAGTAGAGAGAGATGTCGAGGGAAACAAGGAAGTCATTGAAGTAGGTCTTCCGGCCTTGTTTACCTCGCAGCAAGGCTTAAATGAACCACGGTTTCCATCCATTCCCAACATAATGAAGGCCAAGAGAAAGCCGCTAGAACGGTTAGCAATTAGCGGTTTAAATCTGTCTGAAGAAGATTTGAAGGCGAAAACAGAATTTGTTCATCGCTTTCTTCCATCTAAGAAAGAAGCGGGGCGGATTCTTCAGGGCAGTCTTCAGGAACAGGCAAAAGAGTTGGTTGAGCTGCTAAAACTTGCATAAAGGGGAGAAAAGAAATGAGCAGAAATATACTAGTAGTAGCGGAGACAAGAGATGGACAGCTGCGAAATGTTTCCCTGGAAGCCTTGTCTGTTGCCAGAAAAATAGCGGATGGCGGGGAAGTATCCGCTGTGCTAGTTGGTAGAAATGAGAATTCCCATGCCGATAAACTTGCGCGGTATGGAGCAGATAAAATCTATGTCCTGGAAAACGATCAGCTAGATCAGTATACAAGTTCAGCCTATACGCAAGCCTTTGTACAAATGGTTGAACAATTAAATCCGGATAGTATCGTATTAGGTCATACGGCGATTGGAAGAGATTTTGCTCCTAGGGTAGCTGCTAGGCTTGGATTGGGGTTAGTCTCCGATTGTGTCGATGTCTCGGTAAATGGGGATGAACTTGTTTTTACGCGTCCTATCTATTCCGGTAAAGCTTTTGCTCAAAAACGTATCGCAGAAGGCAAGATTTTTGTAACCATTCGTCCAAACAATTTCTCAACGTCCGAACCCAATGTGAGCCAAATCCCAACCGTTATTCCATTTGATGTGGAGATCAAGGATTTGCGCACCCTAGTTAAAGAGGTGGTCCGCAAAACAACAGGTACGGTCGACTTAACGGAAGCCAAAATTATCATTTCCGGCGGCCGTGGAGTGAAAAGCGCTGATGGATTTAGGCCTCTTAAGGAACTTGCTGAAGTTTTAGGTGGAGCTGTAGGAGCATCGCGTGGGGCGTGTGATCAATCCTATTGCGACTACTCAATGCAAATAGGGCAAACCGGTAAGGTAGTTACCCCTGACGTTTATATTGCTTGCGGAATTTCCGGCGCGATTCAACACTTGGCGGGTATGTCCAATTCCAAAATTATTGTTGCGATTAACAAGGATCCGGAAGCTCCCATTTTCAAAGTGGCCGATTATGGAATCGTAGGGGATTTGTTTGAAGTGGTTCCTTTACTCACTGAAGAATTCAAAAAGGTTTTCATGGTCACAAAATAATTGAATCTACCACGATAAGATAGGAGGGAAACCTCCTACTTTTTTTCATCTTTTTTATGACAAAGGAGTGAGCTCACTTGGTTACGTTGATCAATTTCATCATCTTTTTGACAGTGACCGCGTATGCTTTGTATTTATTTTTCCAGGTGGTATACAGTCGTTACGTGTTTGTGAAGCTCGGCAAGCAACCCGATTTTGAACCGAACCTCAAAGAACGATTGAATGCCGTGTTGGTGAATGTATTTGGCCAGCGAAAATTATTCAAAGATAAAAAAAGCGGTTGTTTGCATCTGATCTTGTTTTACGGCTTTATGATCATCCAAATTGGACTCATTGAAATTATTATCAAAGGATTTATTAATGGTTATGAGTTTCCGTTCGGCGACGCACACAAATACTTCAGTCTTATGCAGGAGTGGACGACCTTTCTCATGCTGTGCGCGGTGCTTTACGCTGCTTACCGCCGATACGGGGAGAAGCTCAAGCGCCTGCAGTGGAAGCGTGATGGCAAAGCTGCCTTCATCTATATTGCGCTGACCGCCCTGACGGTGTCCATCCTGCTTATGCTGGGCTTTGAACAGGTCATGCTGGGGCATGAGCCGGATTTCATTTATGCTCCTTTCTCTGGAGTGATTGTGGCCCTGTTCTTCGGTATCGGCACGACAGCGGGAACGGTATTGTTCTATGTTTTTTGGTGGGTGCATCTACTCATCGTGCTTACATTCATGGTGTTCGTACCGCAGTCCAAGCAAGCGCATGAATTATTTGCGATGTTCAATGTGTTCTTCAAGAAAGTCGGTCCTGTCGGAAAATTGAGCAAGATCGATTTCGAGGATGAAGAAGTTGAGGAGTATGGGGTTGGAAAGATTGAGAATTTTACTCAGCAGCAATTGATTGATTTGTATGCCTGTGCGGAATGCGGACGATGCACGAATATGTGCCCAGCTTCTGCTACGGGTAAGACTCTTTCGCCGATGGACCTCATTATTAAAATGCGAGATCATCTTACGGAAAAGGGGGCTTCGATCACTTCCCGCACTCCGTGGATGCCTGCCTTTGTCTTTAAGGATGCAAAAGCCAATCAGTTAGCCCTGCAAGCCAGAATGGAAGGGTCGTTGGAAGTAGCGGCTGCTTTGGAAACGCCAAGTCTGATTGGGGATATCATCACCGAGGAAGAATTGTGGGCATGTACGACATGCCGCAACTGTGAAGACCAATGCCCGGTTTCCAATGAACACGTAGATAAAATTATCGATATGCGTCGCTATCTGGTATTGACCGAAGGCAATATTCCGCATGAAGCGTCAAGGTATTTCCAAAATATTGAGCGTCAAAGCAATCCTTGGGGGTTGAACCGAAACCAGCGCATTCAATGGCGGGAAGGACGGGAAGATATCTGCGTTCCAACGGTTGATGAAATGGATGAGTTTGAGTACTTGTTTTTTGTGGGTTCCATGGGTTCCTTTGATACTCGAAGTCAGAAAATCGCTCAGTCCTTTTCCAAGATTATGAATGTGGCTGGCGTGAAGTTTGCCATTTTAGGAAACGAAGAAAGAAACTCTGGTGATACGGCTAGACGAATGGGGAATGAGTTCCTGTTTCAGCAATTGTGTCAAGAAAACATTGAAAGTTTCAAGCAGTACAGCGTGAAAAAAATTGTTACGATTGATCCCCATGCTTATAATTGCCTCAAGCATGAGTATCCTGAATTTGGATTGGAAGCTGAGGTGTATCACCATACGGAAATCATCTATCAGCTCATCCAGGAAGGTCGGATTAAGCCCTCGCAGGATGTAAAGGAAACGATCGCTTATCATGATTCTTGTTATATTGGTCGTTATAACAACATTTTCGATATCCCTCGCCATATTCTAAAATCGGTTCCTGGTGTACAAATCCTTGAGATGGAACGAAACAAACAGGATGCGATGTGCTGCGGAGCTGGAGGCGGGAGAATGTGGATAGAGGAAACGCAAGGAAAACGCATTAATATAGAAAGAACGGAACAGGCGCTTCGACTAAACCCTACAACGATCGGTACCAATTGTCCATACTGCTTAACCATGATGAGTGATGGAACAAAAGCTAAAGAGGTGGAGGATCAAGTTAAAACGCTAGATATTGCTGAAATTGTGGAACGATCCTTAATACAGTAGTGTAAGAGTAATAAGAAGGGGGCCCCTGTTTTATTAGAGGGTACTCCCTTCTTTTTTCAATCATCAAATGGGTGAGGGCATGTATGGTCATCGGGCAGGTAAAATGGGCCTGGTGTTGTTTTCCATAAAATCAACAAATGCTTTTACCATAGACAGCTGTAGGGAAGATTCCCGATATATCAGCCAGGTTTTTCTTGTTATTGGCTTATTGTCTTTCGAGTGTAATTTATAAATATACAAATTTTCACCTTCCGAAAGGCAAACGCTGGGTAGAATAGCATAACCCAAGCCATGCAGCACCATTTCTTTGCAAGTATCAATCCGGTCTACTTCCATCGTAATCGATGGTGGTACATTGAACGTTTCTTGCCACCAGCTTTGAATCAGATTTAGCAATGTCTGATCCGTTCCATAGTTAATCCGCGGCAGTTTTGGCAGATCCTCAAAGTTAATTTCTTTCTTGGAAGCAATGCAAATCGTTTCTTCACTGATAAAGGACTTCTGTCCATGCCACGGGTAATCTCCCCTGACAATGCCCAGATGTACTTCTTCCTTATGAAGCATGTGGTTGATGTCAACACTCCAGCCGGTCTTTAAATTAATTTCAACATCAGGGTAAAACTCAAGGAAATCTTTTAAGATGGGTGGAAGCTTGTATCTAGCAATAACACTTGAGGTGCCTAATCTTAAACTGCCCGTAACGGCATTCCCCATGTTATTGACATAATCCTTTGTTTTCTCTAATTCAATAAGCATTTTTTTAGCATATTGAACAAGATATTCGCCTTGAGTCGTAAATTCAACGCCTTTTTTACTCCTTGAAACGATAGCGGTCCCAAACTCTTTTTCTAGGTGCTGTAAACGGTAGGTTAATGCCGGTTGTGTAGTATACAGCCGTTCAGCTGCTTTGGTAATATTTCGCTCTTTATGAATCGTGACTAATATTAGCCAATCTTTATATTCCATGACTCATCCTTACTTTCATCAGAAGAATTTATTTTGGTAGAAAATCTAATTTATGTTTAGTAATATACAACATTTTTATTGTTGATTAAATCTTGTGTATTAATTTCCTTGGGATTGAGAGTTAATCATAAAAGAAATTTATATAAAACAATAAAATAACAATATTTTATTTATTGATGCATTTTTAATACAATTTAAACAAGGTAATATTTTGAAGTTAATCAAATGAGAGGTGGAGTTCAAATGTCCATATCTACTGGAGCAGGTTTACATATCATCGCTCGTATTCAATTTGAAAAGGAACTCGTGTCCTTTGGCGACATTGCAAAGGCAATTGGCGAAGCTGGAGGGGACATTATCGGAACGGACGTCATCTCTTCAAGCAAGTCGCTTTCGGTTCGCGATATCACGATTAATGTGGTAGATACCAAGCATGGGGAACGGATCACGGATACACTGTACCGAACTAGCGGTGTGAAAGTGATAAACGTGTCAGATCGAACGTTTCTCATGCACATCGGAGGCAAGATTGAAGTTAAATCCAAAGTACCTGTAAACAACCGCGATGATTTATCCCGAGTGTATACCCCAGGCGTGGCAAGAATATGTACTGCAATTGCGGAAGACCCCGGCAAGGCCTACACGTTAACGATAAAGAAAAATACGGTAGCCGTTGTATCTGATGGAACGGCGGTTTTAGGCTTGGGTGACATTGGACCAAGTGCAGCGATGCCCGTAATGGAAGGGAAGGCTATGCTTTTTAAGCAGATGGCTGATGTGGATGCTTTTCCGATTTGTTTGGATACGAAGGATCCGGATGAGATTGTGGCCGTTGTGAAGGCGATCGCCCCCGCTTTTGGAGGAATTAATTTAGAGGATATCTCATCCCCGAGGTGTTTTGAGATTGAGGATCGCCTGAAGCGGGATTTGGATATTCCTGTTTTTCATGATGATCAGCATGGAACCGCGGTGGTATTGCTAGCTGGGTTGCTTAACGCGCTAAAGATTGTAGGAAAAAAACCGGAGGATATTAAGGTGGTTTTATCCGGTATCGGCGCTGCCGGGATCGCTTGCACAAAAATTCTATTGGCTGCAGGGGTCCGCAACATTATTGGGGTTGACCGAGCTGGAGCGATTAACCGCAGTGATCTATATACTAATCCGCACTGGACCATGTATGCACAGATTACGAATCCGCATAACGAGTGCGGAAATTTATCGGATGTGATCAAAGGCGCCGATGTTTTTATTGGAGTATCCGCACCTGGAATCCTTCATATTGAAGATATTAAAAAAATGGCTAAAGATCCGATCGTATTTGCGATGGCGAATCCGATGCCGGAAATTGATCCTGAATTGGCGGAGCCCTATGTACGGGTCATGGCAACGGGAAGATCGGATTATCCGAACCAAATCAATAATGTGCTTTGTTTTCCTGGAATTTTCCGAGGAGCATTGGATTGTAGGGCAATAGAGATAAATGAAGAAATGAAGCTTGCGGCGGCACAAGCCATTGCATCGGTAGTCACAGATGAAGAGCTTAGCGAAACTTATATTATTCCGAGTGTATTTAATCATAAGGTCGTTGAAAAGGTTCGGAAGGCTGTTATCGCGGCTGCACACCGAACAGGAGTTGCGCGCAAAGACAAGGACAGCTTTGAGACAGACGATCATTCAACCGATAAAGAGGCATCTGGTGAGTTAAGTTTAGTTGGGGTTTAGTGTTTCACATTTATAAGTGACGTTGAATCATAAAAATATTTTATTGTTTTTAATAAAATAACTATATTTTATTTATTGTTATAGAACCTATACAATTTTATGCAATAGAGTGGATGAGAGATTTGAAAATAATGATAGAAAACAACATAGGCTGTCACAAATGTTTGATATCAAAGTAAAGCGGTGGCGGCTTCTGAAGCCGGCTGACACTGATTTTGAGGCAAATCGAAATGGGGGATTAAAAATGAGTGGCCAGCTTAAATCCGCTCAAGCCGGAACAGTAGAATCATCTGATATTTTGATTATCTTGGCCCCGGCAGACCGCGGAAGCGGAATTCATATCGAATTGATCAGCCCAACCTTGCAGCAATATGGATCTCATATCAAAAAAGTCATTGCTCAAGTGCTTGAAGATCATGGAATCGAGGATGCAGATGTTCATGCGAACGATAAGGGTGCCCTGGATTATACGATTAAAGCAAGAGTAAAGACAGCCATCACACGGGCAAACGGCTAAAGGAGAGCGAAATGGAGAAGTTACGTCGAGCGATGTTGTTTGCACCGGGGAATAATCCTGCCATGCTGCAGAATGCGGGGATTTACGGCGCAGATGCGGTCATATTTGACCTGGAAGATGCAGTTTCTATTCCGGAGAAGGATAGTGCCAGACACTTAGTTCATCATGCGATCAAAGAATTGGATTATCCTTGTGAAGTGGCTGTGCGGATCAACCATATCAGTACACCCTGGGGATATGAAGATTTGGATACCATATTGGCTGCCAAGCCTGACCTCATTCGCCTGCCGAAGGGGGAAACCTCTGAAGATATCAGGATTGTCGATGAAATTATTAGTCAAGCCGAAGCCAAGCATGGTTTTGAATCAGGTTCCATCAAAATGATGGCTGCCATAGAAAATCCGAGAGGGCTGAGGAATGCCTTTGAAATGGCAACCGCAAGCCCAAGGATGGTAGCCCTTGCCATCGGCGGTGAAGATTTTGTCACATCATTGAAAGGCTGGAAGACAAAAGCGGGCATGGAATTATTCGTAGCAAGGACGGAATTGTTGCTGGCAGCGCGAGAAGCCGGTATTTACGCCATAGACTCCGTATTCTCTGATGTCAAAGACGATGAAACGTTCATCGCTGAAACCACTTTAATCAAGGAGTTAGGGTTTGACGGGAAATCCGTGGTCAATCCGCGGCAAATTGAGTTGGTTTATCAAATATTCACTCCTACAGCAGAAGAGATTGCGAACGCCCAAAAAGTGCTTGCTGCCTATGAAGAAGCGCTGGAACGCAAGTCAGGCGTTATATCTCTGAATGGAAAAATGATTGATGCTCCCATGATCACGCGGGCTGAACGCATATTGGCCTATTCGGCTGCGGCTAGGGAGCAGTAGAGGAGGGAATAGCATGAGAAATGGAGTTGGAAGGGAAATTCCAGAAAGCTTAAAAGGCTACGAAGTGGTCAAGCCTTATCGAGGACTGTTTTCCACTCAGCCAACTGGCCGTGTGGTTGGGCGAAAGATCATAGCCCATACGCGATCATCAGATAAAGTCTTAAAATCCTTTGAAGAGATGATTGAAGCGACCGGGCTAAGAGATGGGATGACCATTTCTTTTCACCATGCTCTCCGCAACGGGGATTATGTCATCAACAAAATGGTCGCGGCGATTGCAAAAAAAGGAATCAAAGGAATAAAACTCGCGCCAAGCTCTTTCCTAGATGTGAATGACGAGATTGTTCCATTCATTGAGCAAGGTGTGATCTCCGCAGTGGAAACCAGTGGCGCCAGAGGGGAACTGGGAAGGTTCCTAACGATGCACACCCTTGAAAAACCAACGATTATCCGCTCCCATGGAGGAAGAGTACGGGCGATTGAGTCCGGGGAGCTTCATATCGATATAGCGTTCATAGCCGCACCCACGTGTGACATTTATGGAAACATCAATGGGACGGATGGCCCAGCCGCGTGCGGTTCTATGGGATATGCCATGGTCGACGCCCGTTATGCTGACCAAGTCGTTGCCATAACCGATCACCTTGTTCCCTATCCAATTTGCCCAGTAAGTATTCCTCAAACACAGGTTGATTATATCTTGCAGATCGATCGAATTGGTGATCCCAAGGGCATTTCCTCTGGCTCATTACGGTATTCGTCGAATCCCAGGAATCTTCTCATCGCGCAAATGGCAGCTAAGGTGATTGAATTTTCCGGGTACTTTAAGGATGGTTTTGGAATGCAATTGGGAGCAGGTGCGGTACCAGGAGCGACTGGTAGATATCTTAAGGAGAAGATGCTTAAGCAAAATCTAACTGCCAGTTTTGGCATTGGAGGCATCACGGGTCCATTTGTTGACTTGCTGGAGGATGGATTGATTGGGACGATCTTTGATACGCAGAGTTTTGATGGGAAAGCCATCGAATCGATCAAGACGAATCCTCGCCATCAGGAAATCGACGCGGGCTTTTATGCTAATCCGCATAATCGTGGCGCAATCGTTAATCAGCTTGATTTTGTCGTTCTGGCTGCTACAGAGGTGGATGTGAATTTTAACGTTAATGTGATTACGGATTCGAATGGCATCATCATGGGAGCAGCTGGCGGACACCCGGATACATCGGCAGGAGCCAAGTGCACGATTATTGTGGCCCCCCTGCTTCGGGGACGCTTGCCCATGGTGACTGATGCTGTCCAAACCGTCGTAACTCCTGGAGAAACCGTAGATGTGATTGTCACGGATCGGGGAGTCGCGGTAAATCCCAAGAGGGTGGACCTGATTGAAAACCTTAAAAATTCGGGACTCCCGATCATGTCCATCCATCAATTGAGGAATTTGGCCTATGAATGGGGCGGCAGGCCTGAACCTATTGCGTTGAGTGACGAAATCGTCGGTGTCGTGGAATATCGGGATGGCACCATTATCGATGTCATTAGACGCCCGATTTTATAAAAGAATGGAAAAGGATGGGGACCATGTTCAGTGGGGTGGAAATGGACATCGTGAATCTTAAGGATGCCAATCAATACGTAGAGGTAGAGGCTTACCTTGCCCAATTTGGCCTTACTTTTGACCAGGGTGTTGAATACACAGTCAATTTTCGCCAAGCGGGAAAGATTGTAGGAACAGGGTCCTTCGAAGGAGGCATATTGCGAAATATTGCCTTGGACAAATCGATGCGTGGGTCAGGACTCGTGTCAACCATTGTCACAGCGTTGATGCAGGAACAAGCCCGACGGGGCAGGTTTCATTATTTTGTGTTCACGAAACCATGTACCTCCCGTGCATTTGAAAAACTGGGCTTTACTGAGATCGTTCGGGCTGAACCCTATGTTTCGTTGCTTGAAACGGGGATAGGTTCAGTTGCCGTATATTGTGATCGCATTGAAAAGAGCATCGCCCATCCAAAAGGAGAAAGGGGTGCGGTAGTGGTGAACGGAAATCCCTTTACCAAAGGCCACCGAGCCCTTATTCAGCAAGCGTCGATGGAAAATGATATGGTGATTGTCTTTGTTGTCAGGGAAGAAAGGACCCTCTTGCCCTTCGTGGATCGTTTAAAACTCGTGAGGGAAGGCGTATCAGATATGGACAATGTTACCGTTGTTCCGGGAAGCAAGTACTTCATTTCACCTGTAACATTCCCAGCGTATTTTCTTCGCGAAGACGATAAAGCGGCTGCTCAGGCACGCCTTGATAGCATCTTGTTTGCGACACAAATCGCACCCAGGCTAGGCATCAAAAAACGCTATATAGGTGAAGAGCCGTATTGTCCGGTTACTAATGCCTACAACCAGGCGATGTTGGATATCCTTCCGGATTATGGGATTAGCGTTAAAATCATGAACCGATTGCTCGTTGACGGGGAAATGATCAGTTCGTCAAGGGTGCGCCATCTTATTCAGCAAGGGGTATGGAATGACATTAAAAAACTCGTTCCAGATCGCACTTATGATTATTTAACCTCGGCCGTCACCAAAGTTGCGGTGGATCGGGATCTGATCTTAGCTTCCCCGTATTAGATCTAAGTCGGAGGAGAGGCAAACATGAATGGATTACATGACCAAACGGTTACGTTCGAGGAAATCCTTCTGGGGAAAGAAAAGCGTGCACAGCTGCAAGCCGATCTTCGGAGACGGTACCGTGCAACGGTAGTCAGTATTACCGTGAATATGCCCGGCAGCACCAAGTATACGGTTGAAACGGCCGATCTGATTTATTACGCATTAGAGAAACTAAGGAAACGTATCCGGACTGAAAACTTTGTGCTCTTGGAAGAAAGGATTTATCACGGCTTGACCGGGCCGGCAGCCGTTTTAGCTGTTGAAGGTGATGCGGCAGTCATTAAGGCATTCGGTGTTTCCATGGAAGAAGAGACCCCATTCGGACGGATGCTCGATATCGATGTTTTTGATACCGAAGGACATCAGATCAGCCGTGCTTTGCTTGATTGGAGAGAGAGAACATGTATGGTGTGTTCCAAAGCAGCTATCGAATGTGTCCGTTCCGGAACACATCAAAAGGACGCGATGTTATCTAAAGTTAAAAAAAAGATCATTCATTTTAAAGCAGAACAGACCAACATATGGCCAGAAGCCGTGCTTTCAATTGGCAAAGTAGCATTGGAGGCCATGCTTATGGAAGCGGCATGCAGCCCTGCACCTGGTCTGGTTGACCGATTTCATTCCGGAGCTCACTCGGATATGGACTTTCATACTTTTTTAATCAGCAGCAGTGCCATTGCGCCCGCTATATACCGTTGTGCCATGGCAGGATGGAATCATGAGGGACAACCTGAAGAGCTGTTGCCCATTCTTCGCCAGATAGGCATGGAGGCGGAGAAAGCCATGTTTTCAGCGACGAAAGGGGTAAATACGCAAAAGGGTATGCTGTTTCTGATGGGTATCCTTTCAGCCGCGGCCTCCCTTGCGATACGAAAACAGCCTGAAGCTTTACCCAGTGATGCTGTTCTAGCTGAAGCTGCCGCAATAGGCAAAGGTCTTGTTGAACGTGAGCTTTCCGTCATGAAGCGCAAGCTGCCTGAAAGAAAGCTAACGGCTGGGGAACGCTTGTATTTGGAATATGGAAAAACTGGAATACGGGGAGAAATTGAATCAGGACTTCCCAGCATACACATGAAAGGACTGCCTTGTTTCCGGGAGGCTTTAAGAGAAGGACTTTCCGTCAATGATGCGCTTGTTCATGCCTTAATCGGATTAATGAGCGAAACGCAAGACACGACCATTTTAAATAGGCATGATATCGATACCCTTGCCGCTGTTCAGGCTGAAGCCCATTCCATCATGGCGGACGGCGGAATGCTTACAACCCCAGGTCGTACACGGATTCAGGAGCTTGATGAAAAGTACTCCAAGAAAATGATCAGTCCCGGAGGATCGGCAGATCTTCTGGCAGCAACCTATTTTTTACATGCTATGGACGAGCTTACACAATAATTATTTAGAGGTGATAAGATATGACAGGAACAGCGGTACTTTACTTAGAGGATGAGCGAATGATTATTCTGAGAGATGTAGAAAAGAAAGTCGCGGAAGAAATTAAGTCGCAATGCGGTAATAAGAGCTGCAGTTATTATCTTGATGAAAGAAAAGTAGATGTGGGACCAGTGAAACACGTGATCTGGATGGATCGAGCGGATATTGGCGACTAGAAGTCGTTTCGGATAAATAGAGGTGAAACCCGGTTTCCTGTAAGCAAGGGAAGCCGGGTTTTTTAGTTTACTATCATTTTATACCCTGTATAATAAAGATGTAGGGGATTCTATCTAAAGTAAAAGGGGAAGAATCATTCGTGGATCCGAACGATAAACATACGGAAAGATTAGCATTGAAAATGAAAGAAATTATTCGGTCTTCCGGTTATCAAAATGAAGATATTATCTTTCTTTGCATTGGTTCAGACCGTTCTGTAGGAGATTCATTAGGACCTTTAGTTGGGACGATGCTTGAAGAAAACCAGGTGCCTTATCGTATTTACGGGACTTTGGAACATCCTGTTCATGCATTTAATTTAGAAGATATTTTAAAAGAAATTAAAAAACGCTTTAAAAAGCCGCTCATTTTTAGTGTAGATGCTTGTTTAGGCGAGCAAGACCAGGTCGGTCATGTATATTTGAAAGAAGGACCGCTTGTTCCGGGAAAAGCTCTGGAAAAGGTCTTGCCTCAAGTGGGGGACTATCATATTATAGGGATGGTCAATTATATAGATCCATTGCCAAGCATGCAATTTTTAAATGATACTCGCTTATACACGGTTATGAACCTTGCGAAAACGATAGTAAGCATGGTTGTACAAGCTGCCGACGAGAGTTCTGAAATCGGTTAAAAAACAAAAAAGGGGTTGTCCCAAAGACCATTGTAAAAATGGTTTGGGGGACATCCCCTTTTTCGTATTTCGATGAATGATTAAGCGATTGCTCCTGTGAATACAGCAACAATGATCATGAATAAACTGCAAAATAAAGTCCATTTAAAAGCGTACCGCTGGAATTCCCCGATGTCTGTTTTGACCATCCCTACCAGCAATAGAGTTGATGCCACCAGTGGACTTAAGAAATGCACAGGCTGTCCAAGCACGGAAGCTCTCGCAATTTCTAAGGGATCCACTCCATAAGCAGCTCCAGCTTCAGCAAGAATCGGCAAAACGCCAAAGTAGTAAGCGTCATTGGATAGAACGAAGGTTAATGGCATGCTAGTCAGGGCAACGACTGTTGGCAAGAAGGAGCCCAAAGATTCCGGAATGATGGCCACTAATGAATTGGCGACGGCGTCTACCATTTTCGTACCGGAAAAAATCCCTGCGAAAATACCGGCCGCAAATACTAATGTGACAACTGTTAAAGCATTGCCTGCATGTGATGCAACTCTCTTTCTTTGCTCTTCTAGATTAGGATAGTTAATCATGGCCGCAATGACAAACCCTACTAGAAATAATACCGGCGCTGGGATTACCCCCATAACTAGAATGACCATCACAGTAAGCGTTAAAAGAAGATTGACCCATCTTAAATGAGGGCGCTTCATATCATCTTCTATGGCGGAAGCAACCGCTGCTTCACCAAGGGCAGCTCTCATCGCAGGAGCGGTTTTAATATCGACCACGCCAAGTCTCTTGCGCTCCTTTTTTCCAAGCACATATCCCGTAAAGAGAATAGAAGCCATTCCTGCGAGCATGGTCGGCAAGATCGGAACAAAAAATTCATGAGCATCCAGACCTAAAGACGCTATCGCTCTTGTAGCAGGCCCACCCCAAGGTGTCATGCCGCTCATAACACTGACAGAAAGCATGGAAATGGTTGCAAGGATAAGCGGATTCATGCCAAGCCTCAGGTAAAGCGGAAGCATAGCGGAAATCGTAATCATATGCGTCGTGGTTCCATCCCCGTCTAAAGCAACAGTCATCGCGATTACTGCGGTTCCAATTGCTATTTTAACGGGATCCCCTTTGATAATTTTTAACATGGCTTTAATTAGCGGATCGAAAAGGCCTGCATCAATCAAAATGCCGAAAAACAGGATGGCGAACAGCAATAATGCGGCTGATGGGGCGACAACTTTTAATCCATCCAGCATCATCTTCCCGAGTTCTGGACCAAATCCGCCAATGACAGCAAAGGCTATCGGAACGATGGTCAGTGCGGCCACCGGAGATAAGCGTTTGGACATAATTAAGTAAGTAAAGACAACGACCATTGAAATTCCTAAGAACGTAAGAATATAGATCCCCCCCAGATGAAGTAATCGCTTTCTATTGACAGAATAGTACATTTGACCAAATAAGTAAAATCGATTTTTTTAAAGGTTTTTTTAAAAAAAATCTTATAATCCCATTTTTTCCAGGCTGAAAAATAGAGAAGCACAATAAATGGGGGGAATAATTTTACTGTGCTTTTCTTAATAAAGATTGGCATTTTTATTCAAATAATCAATAAAGTTTTTCACAGTCGAGAGTTTTAAGGAATCCTGGTTATACATTAACCATGTATTTCTTAATAAGGGTTCCCCATTTTTATAGGACAACCCGTACGTATACAAGTTATCTGATGGCTGTAGGCATATTTCCGGCAAAATGGAAACCCCTAGGTCGTTTTTAACCATTTCTTTGCAAGTCTCCTGTCGATCGGTTTCCATGGTTACTAATGGAGGCTCTGAAAATCTGTCATGCCACCAGCCGTAAATTAGATTTTTTAATGAACTGTCTGTTTTGTAGTTAATAAATGGGAGTTTTGGCAGGTTTTCCAGATCCACTTCTTTTTTGGAGATTAAACAAAGCCGTTCTTTATTCAGCAATGTCTTGATGCCATACCATTCATAATTGCCGCGGAGTATGCCCAATTGAACATTGGAAGAATCAAGAAGATTCATAATTTCTGTACTCCAGCCTGTATTCACATTAAATTGAACATGAGGATGTTTGATTGAAAATCCTTTCAGTATTTTAGGAAGCCTATATTGGGCGAAGTTGCTGGAAACGCCGATCCGTAGCGTGCCTCTCACTTCTTTTTGCATATTCAGTATATAATCTTTCGTTTTTTGCAGCTTTTTGATCATCTCTTCCGCGTAACCCGCTAAATGGATGCCCTCTGATGTAAACTCAATACCTCCTTTTATTTTGAAAAATAATTCCGTCCCGATCTCTTTTTCCAGATTTTTCAAGCGGTAAGTTAACGCTGGCTGTGATATATATAAACGTTCTGCCGCCCGGCTGATATTTTTTTCCTCATATAAAACGCTTATTGCAACCCAGTCTTTTTCATCCATCCCCATCACCTCTAACTTTTTGGGTTATAAGTTTTTTCGTGTGTTTTTTTAAAAAAACATGTATTTTACTTATCACTACACCTATCATACTATATTTTCATAGGAATCGGGACTGCTAAAATATAGACGAGAAAAGGTGGTTATAGCAATGAAAGTACCAGTAGCAGTAATGCGCGGTGGAACAAGTAAAGGTGTTTTTTTAAACTTTGAACATATGCCTTCGGATCGCTCGAATTGGGGGGACTTCCTGCTAGATGTGATGGGCAGTCCGGATCGCAGACAAATTGATGGTCTTGGCGGAGCGAATTCGTTGACAAGTAAAGCAGCGATTATCAAAAAATCAGATTCACCAGAATTTGATGTGGAATATACATTTGCGCAGGTAAGCATTGAGAATCAAATGGTTGATTTTAAAGGGAATTGCGGAAATATTTCCTCTGCTGTAGGGCCATATGCGATTGAGCAAGGATTAGTTCCGGCACAAGAGCCAGTTACAACGGTAAGGATTTTTAACACGAATACCCAAAAACTGATTATTGCTGAAGTAGAAGTGGAAAATGGGCAAGTGAAAACCGAAGGAAGCTGCTCCATTCCAGGTGTGCCAGGTACAGGATCACCCGTTTATCTTTCTTTTACTCGTGCAGAAGGGGCGGTTACTGGAAAGCTCTTTCCAACAGGCAATCCAGTTGACATGATTAAAACAAAGGACCGTCTGATCCCCGTTTCCATTATTGATGTCGCCAATCCACTCGTTTTTGTAAGGGCGCAGGACATCGGTCTGACCGGAAGCGAGTTACCTGCGGATTACTCTCAGGAAAAATTGAATGAATTAGAAGAAATCCGATCAATCGCAGCAGAAATGTGCCAATTTTCTGATAGAAAATTGGCTACACTGAAATCTCCTGCTGTGCCAAAAATGACAATTATCGCACCTCCGATGGACTATGTTGATCTGAGCGGAACGGAAAGAAAAGCGTCAGATATGGATTTGATGATTAGAATGATGTCGATGCAAAAGCCTCATCAAGCCCTTGCAATCACGGGTGCCATCTGTACCACAGCAGGAGCCTTTTTACAGGATACCATCCTGTCTGATATGGTAAACATTAAACAGGAGATTTTTCGAATGGCACACCCAGCGGGTATTATGGAAACAAAAGTAGATTTCTTGGCAGGCCACATACGTGCCATTAAGGTTGTACGTACAGCGAGAATGATCTTAGAGGGCTACGTGTATACGAAAAAAAATTATGATCTTGCCTATCAATTAGCTTAAATAATGAAAAGTTAGAAAAGCCATACCATGTGTATGGCTTTTAAGCAGTTGAGGAATTCAAAACAGGTGGGTGTAACAACATGACACTAAGAACAGTCCTTATCATTACGCTTAGCTTTCATACGATGGTTAGCATAACGAGACCTCTCATTGCTTTATACGCCTCTAGTTTGGGAGCTAATACATTTGAGATTGGTCTTTTGACAGCTGCTTTTGCTTTCTTTCCGCTGATTTTTGCCATCCATGCGGGCAAGATTTCGGATCAGATGGGGGATAGAATACCGATATTATGGGGAAGCATTGGTTGTACGGTAGGATTAACACTACCATTTTTCTCCCCGACAATGAGTATGCTATATGCCTCACAAATAATTGTGGGTATGTCTCACTTGGTCCTCGCTGTTTCATTGCAGAACGTTCTCGGTCATGTCTCTACCAAAGAAACGCGGGATCACTATTTCAATATTTTTAGCATGTTCGTCGCTATGGGAGCGTTTATAGGTCCGATCATTGGAGGTTATTTGGCCGAGCACTTATCCTATGCTCTTGCTTTTTTGATTGCCGCTCTTTTGGGGATCGTACCCATTGCCTTTTCCTTTTTCGTTCCCTTGATACGCGTACAAAAGATGAAAGGGGAAGCAGCCTTGGGGAGCCCGTTGACGCTGCTAAAGCTGCCTTTGCTTCGCAAAGCGCTAGCCTCCAGTGCCCTGGTGCTATATTCAAAGGATATCTTTGTGGCCTATTTCCCTTTACTCGGGCAGCACTTTGGCTTGACTGCATCCGAGATCGGCTGGATTATCGCGATCCAAGGGTTATCCATGATGGCCGTGCGTTTGTTTCTAGGGAGGTTAACCCATAAGTATGGACGGAATTTGGTCTTGCTTGGCTCCATTTTGATTGCCGGCATTTCATTTATCTTGGTTCCCATTGTGGGACATGTATATTTGTTTGGATTGCTTAGTTCGATAATGGGTATTGGGTTGGGGTGCGGACAACCGCTCTCGATGACAACCACCTACAACGCTTCCCCTAAAACAAGAACAGGCGAAATCCTTGGTCTTCGATTGGCTTCCAATCGGCTTTCTCAACTTGTAGCACCCTTGATTTTTGGTGTGATAGGGTCCTGGGGAGGACTGCTGACGGTGTTTTATATGAGTGGGTTATTTCTTATCGGTGGAGCATTCTTGACGAGATCCAACTCCAAAGATGATGTGATTGCATCGTGAAACGGGGTGAGAGGCAATTTCCATTCCGTAAAATAAGAAGTGAGGCTGTCCCAAAAGTCCGTTTAATGGACCTTTGGAGATTTGGCCTCTTTTTGCTTTATTTTGTGAGTGTTTAGGGGGGGACGGCGAGTAGGTGGAGAACTGCCAACTAAAAGCAAATTTAAACAAATAAAAGTTGAAGTAGTGGGAAAATCGCCACCTAAGTAGCTCAATCCTATCATTTTTGGTCGTTTTACAGCCAATAGTGGTCGTTTTTCCACCTAAACTCAAGAAAAGTTAAGGATCTTGTGGTTTAATTGGAGAAATTCCACCTACTTCAAATCTCTCTACCTTTCCTCGCAAATTTGCCGGTTACTAGCAGGTAAATCAAGCCTTAGAAACTATTAACCGGTTTTACTTCAATTACTATTTGTGAACACAGTGCAGGAATTTAATTATTTTTTTCATGTATCATGAACGTATTAAATTAACAGAATAAAATTTATATTTTTAATAGATGATCTGCATGGGCAGCTATAAGCCATTCTAGTTATCGCTTTCATAGTTAAAGGAGGATATTATTCATGAAAAAGAAAAAAGCTCCCTTATTGTCCTTATTGATGGTTGGCATTCTTGCCTCTTCAAGTGGATTTGCCTTTGCCGCAGAAAAGGCTAAATTGTTGGAAGTATCGATGAAGGCACCTTCTGTTGATTTGATTTCTGATATCGCTTACTCTCAACAGCCTATTTACGGATATCCTAATTTCCAACTTGAGATGGATATTTTAAAACCTGTAAGCAAAGAACCCCTTCCTGTCGTTTTATTTGTGCCTGGCGGCGGTTTCATGTCCTCCAATAAAGATAAATCCATCCAACAAAGAATGGCGATTTCGGAGGCTGGCTACGTTGTTGCGAGTATTGAATATCGGGTGACGCCACAGAGTACATTCCCGTCTCCCCTCGAGGATGTGAAAGCTGCCATTCGCTACTTGCGGGCCAATGCGGCAAAGTTTAATATCGATCCTGAAAATATAGCTGTAATGGGTAGCTCGGCTGGCGGGTATCTTGCCGCGTTGGCTGGAACTACAAATGAGTTAACTGAATTTACCAAAGGAGATTATCTAAACCAACGGGATGATGTGAAGGCGGTTATCGATTTATATGGTCTATCTGATTTAACCAAAGTTGGTTTCGGTTACTTAGAGGAAATTCAGGAAGCTCACAAATCACCTTCCGCTCCAGAAGCGATGTGGGTAAATGGACCGGCTGTCATGAGTCCTGGCGGCTCCATTTTAGATCACCCTGAAAAAGCAGCGAAAGCTAACCCAATAAGCTATATCACGAAGGATGCACCGCCATTCTTGATTATGCATGGGGATAAGGATACACTTGTTTCTCCGAATCAAACGGAAATCTTACATGATGCTTTGTTAGACGAAGGGGTGGATTCCACATATTATCTGGTTAAGGATGCGGGTCATGGCGGACCGCATTGGAATCAGCCGGAAGTTATTAAAATTATGATTGATTTCTTGGATAAGCATCTTAAAAACTAAGAATGTAAATTGTAATGTTGCTAAAATATATTTAGTAAAAAAGGAAGAAGGAAATTCTTCCTTTTTTGTTACCGTAAATTATTGCCGAGACAAAAAGTACTTGGCGCCTGGTGAAAAGGCAAGTCTTCTTAGGCTAGCCACTACTTACTTGTACTCGTCCTTTCCTGCTAATAGTTTTCTTGAGCTTCTTGAATTTGAAGTTTAAGGTGATGAATAAATTTTTTTGCAGCAGCGGATAATTCTCTTCCTTTTGTGCTCATCCATCCGAAATATAATTCATCCCCTTGAATGTAATTACTGATGTCTAAGGTGATAATCTCACCGCTTCTTATTTGCGGATCGAATTTTATCATATGGTTTGTACCGATTCCAACTCCCAATCCTTCCACGATAGCGCGTTTAACCACATCATTGCTGTCTGTCGTGAACAGAACGTTCAATGGGCCATATTTAGTTGACAGGTCTTGAACTAGTCGCTTGACGTATTCGCTTTTAAATAATATAAGAGGGTATTTGATGAATTCTTCCGAGGTAATGGAATCATTGTACGACAAAGCTGTATTTTTTCCGACAAAGGCTTTTACTTTTCCATTGACCAATTTTTCAAAGATAAAGTGCTCATTAGCATGTAGGGTACTACTATTGATCGTAAGCAACCCAATATCCGTTTTATTTTGCTTCAGGTCTTCTAAGATATCAGATGACCCTTTTTCAATAATTTCAATATTCACATAAGGGTATTCACTTTTAAAAGCGGTCAATGTATTGAACAACAGCATCATCATGTTTGGAATAACCGAAACCTTCAAATCTCCTGTGATCTGTGTCTTATAGATTTTTGTTTCTTCTTCTAATTCCCGTAGTTTATACAAAATTTCGTATGATTTCTTAATAACTCTTTTTCCTTCTTCTGTAGGAAATGTGCCCATCCGGGAACGCTTGAAAATTTTGACTCCAAGTTCTTCTTCAAGTTTAGTGATTGATTGGCTGATGGCAGATTGGGAGACATGCAGATTCTCCGAGGCGATGGATACAGAATTTGTTTTGGCAACTTCAACAATATAGGTAAATTGTTCTATGTTCATTCATTCACTCACCCATCCCGTATATCATTTTCACTTAAGTATAGTTTAAAAATGTTAATTTTACATTATTATAACTGTTATTATAGTATAAATGTATAAAATATTTATTCAAATCAAAATAATTACTTATACTTATTAATCTTGTCAAAGAAATGAGGAGATCTAATGAAAAAAATATTAAATCAACCAGAAGAGGCAGTCAAAGAAATGATAGAAGGCTTTATCGCTGCTTTTGGTAACGATTACAAAAAAGTAGACGGGGTAAATGGGGTTGTCCTAAAAAATAAAAAGGACAAAGTAGGGATCGTCATCGGAGGAGGAAGCGGTCACGAACCATTATTCTTGGGCTATGTAGGAGAGGGTTTAGCCGATGGTGTGGCCATTGGAAATGTTTTTGCTGCTCCGACTCCCAACGCTGTGCATGAGGTAACGAAAGCCGTCGACGCAGGGCGAGGCGTTTTACATATTATTGTGAATTATTCGGGTGACGTTCTAAACTTTGAAATGGGTGCAGAATTAGCAGAAATGGAAGGCATCACTACGAAAACTGTTCGTGTTTGCGATGATGTGGTATCTGCCCCAGTAGAGAGAAAGGAAGACCGAAGAGGTATTGCAGGAGCTGTACTGGTTTATAAACTTGCGGGTGCTGCAGCAGAGCAAGGACTCCCATTGGATGAAGTGTCAAGGATTGCCCAAAAAGCAATCGATTCCATACGTTCTGTTGGAGTAGCCTTAACTCCCGGAACCCTTCCAAGCACAGGGCTTCCGACTTTTACCCTTGGTGACGATGAAATCGAGTTTGGCATGGGGATCCATGGGGAACCTGGAGTGCAACGAACGAAAGTTATGAAGGCAGATGATCTAACTGCAAAGATGATGGATTATATACTAGGCGATCTTCCTTTTCAAAAGGGCGATGAGGTTTGTGTTCTTGTTAATGGACTCGGCTCGACGACATTTATGGAATTCATGATTGTAAACCGGAAGGTGGCACATATTCTACAGGATCAAGGCATTACTATTTATAATACTCAGATGAATAATTATTGCACCACGCAGGAAATGGGGGGCATATCGATAACGCTAATGCGATTGGATGAGGAGCTGAAGAGATACTTTGATTCCCCGGCCTATTCCCCGTTTTATATGAAAAAAAGTAGATAGGAGCTGTTCATTATGTCCAAGGGTTTATCTCCAGATCAAACACGCGAAATGTTTCGATATGTTGGGGAAAAGATCATTGAAAGCAAACCGTTGCTTACGGAAATTGATAGGGCCATCGGAGATGGGGATCATGGAATAGGCATGTCTGTAGGCTTTACCGAGGCTCTATATAAACTGAATGAAAAAGATTGGACAAATGTGAATGACATTTTCAAGACAATCGGCATGGCCATGATTAGTTCGATGGGTGGAGCCTCAGGAGTGATTTTTGGAACGATGTTCGCAGGTGGAGTTAAACATTTGCCTCCCAAAGAAACTCTAAATTTAGAGACCTTGACTATGATTTTGGACCATTCTTTGAAATCGGTTAAAGAACGGGGAAAAGCCGAATTCGGCGATAAGACGATGATTGATGCCCTTGAACCGGCAGTCAAAGCATTGCAAGAATTCTCCAATGGCTCCAATAGCCTGTTAGGCGGGCTGATGGCTGCAGAAGAAAGCGCAAGAGTTGGAGTGGAAAATACGAAAAGCTATATATCAAAGTTTGGAAGAGCCAAATCGCTAGGAGAGCGATCGATTGGGCATCAAGATGCTGGAGCGACCTCAGTGTGGATCATATTGAAATCCATGCGTGAATGGGTTGAACAAGGAAACAATGAGATTAGCTGATATAAAACAAGGAGATGGAGAAATGATTGAAGCACCGCGATTAATTGATACAGATGTGCATAATTCCATGAATGATCAAAAGGAGCTGCTGCCGTTTTTGCCGAAGGTATGGCATCAGCAATTTATCGAGAGCGGTTTTGAACTAGGGGGAAAACCGTTTAGTCCTGTCGGGTTGACTAGAAAAGATGCAAATCCCGAAAACGGGGGAAGGCCGGCAAGCGATCCGCGCTATGTGCTTAAGCATCATATTGAGCCCAACGGGATTGATTATGCGATCTTGACTGGTACACCCTATATGAATTCTATTTCCCTTTGCTATGATCCGGACTATGGAAATGCTTTGGCATCAGCGCTTAATGACTGGATGGTAGAAAATTGGCTCCAAGTCAGTCCAAAATATAAAGGATCAATACATGTGAACTTTTCTGATCCGGCAGCTGCTGTAAAAGAAATTGAGCGGATGGCGAGTCATCCGGACATGGTTCAAATCATCATGTGCAGTGCTGCTAGAATCCCTTTTGGACAGAGGTACTACCATCCTATTTACGAGGCAGCGGAGCGACATGGATTGCCGGTAGCCGTTCACCCAGGAGCTGAAGGTTTAGGGCCCACTTATCCTCCAACTCCATCGGGATATCCCACGCGCTTTATGGAATGGGAAAATATTTTACCTCTTAATTTTATGGGACATGTTAATAGTTTAGTGTGCGAAGGAGTATTTGAAAAATTTCCGGATTTTAAGTTCGTTGCCATAGAAGGCGGGATTTCCTGGCTGCCGCATCTGATGTGGAGGATGGATAAAAATTATAAGGCTTTGCGCGATCAGGTGCCTTGGATGAGAAAGTTGCCTTCCGAATACATCAAGGAACACATTTATTTAACGACGCAGCCCATAGAGGAGCCGCCAAATCCGGAGTACTTAGTGCAAATTTTCAAAATGTGCGGAGCAGAAGACATTGTGATGTTTTCCTCAGACTATGCACACTGGGATAATGATAATCCCAAAATTGCGCTTTCTGCCTTCCCGAGGGACATGAGAGAAAAGATCGCTGCGAAAAATGCAATGAAACTTTATGGATTATATGAAAAAGTACCAGCAGGAGGTGAAGTGCGATGAATAAATATGCTGTTGCGAAAGTGTCGGACCTGCAGGAAACCGGCCGTCAAATTGTAGAAGTGCAGGGCCTGGAAATCGGGATATTTTTAGTGGATGGGGAATATTACGCTTGGAGAAATTTTTGCCCTCACGCTGCCGCTCCTGCCTGTGAAGGCGTCGTTTGCGGAACGCGACTGCCATCCATGGTCTATGAATATGAGTATGGACGGGATCAACAGATATTGCGCTGTCCATGGCATGGTTGGGAATTTGATTTGAAAACGGGAGAACATCTGGTTGATAAAAAGGTTAAGCTTAGGGGTTACCCGATTGAAAAGGATGGAGAAGATCTTTACGTGCTCCTGAACAGATAGAGGAAGAGGAGGGATCATGGGTGCATGAAGTTCCAAGATTAATCGATACGGATGTTCACAATGCGATGGCAGATTCTAAAGAACTGATTCCTTATCTGCCAAGAGTGTGGCATCAGCAATGGCTGGAAAGCGGCGTTGGGACGGAAAGATCGAAAGCGTTTACTCCGGTTGGCGTATATCGCAAAGATGCAAATCCGAAGGAAGGTGTTAAACCCGCAAGTGATCCTCACTTCCTGATTTCCCATCATATTGAGAGGTATGGGATTGATTACGCCATATTAACGGGCACCCCGGTAATGAACGCCATTTCCCTCTGTTACGATCCGGACTATGGGAATGCATTGGCATCCGCTCTGAATGATTGGACCATAGAAACTTGGCTAAAAGCGGATCCTCGTTATAAAGGATCGATTCATGTTAATTTTTCCGATCCTGAGGCAGCTGTGAAGGAAATTGACAGAATGGCAAGTCATCCGGATATGGTACAAATCATTATGTCCAGTGCCTCAAAGATACCCTTTGGACAAAGATTCTACCATCCCATATACGAAGCCGCTGAACGAAATGGATTGCCGGTTGCGGTACATCCCGGGAATGAAGGATTAGGACCAACACCTCCTCCAACTCCATCCGGATATCCAACGCGCTTTATGGAATGGGAAAATATTTTGCCTCTTAATTTTATGGGCCAAGTAAACAGTTTAGTATGTGAGGGTGTATTTGAGAAATTTCCGAAAATGAAATTCGTTGCAATTGAAGGAGGAATATCCTGGCTGCCGCATTTGATGTGGAGGATGGATAAGAACTACAAAGCGTTGCGAGACCAAGCGCCGTGGTTAAAAAGACTTCCTTCAGAATATATCAAGGATCATATATTATTGACTACGCAGCCGATAGAGGAACCGCCAAATCCCGAATATTTAGTGCAAATCATTAATATGGCTGGGGCAGAGGACTGCATTATGTTTTCTTCTGATTACCCCCATTGGGACAACGATAATCCACAAATGGCTCTTGCAGCATTCCCGAGAGACATAAAGAAAAAAATATTTGCTGAAAATGCAATAAACCTTTATGGATTAAAAGAAAAAGTGAATCAGGTTGTCCGCCATTCTAGCAAATAGTTAGCTGTAAGGAAGTGAAATGCAAAGTTTACTTTTATAATCACTTGGTAGATAATATTTTCCAGAAGTGTTTTTATCAAACTATTATGATTTTAATAGTAAATAAATAATATTGGGGGAAAATAATGAGGAAAAATCTTAGGTTATACATTTCCTGGATGTCCATACTGTCTTTCATTTTGTTAGCAGCTTGTTCATCAAGCACAGGAGGACCCGCTTCAAATAGCAATAACAGTTCGAATGCGACAAGTCAGGAAAAATTTAAGTTTTCGTATACCTCCGTTTTTCCTGCTGCAAAACACGATTATGAGGCCGCCTATTATATGATGGAGGAGTTCGTAAAGCAGGTTGAAGAAAAATCAAATGGCCGTATTACATTTGAAAAATCCTATAGCAATTCGTTGATTCCCCAGAATGAAGTGTTGGATGCACTAGCAGCAGGTACGGTAGATTTTGTACTGACTTCACCGGGATTTTATGGGGATATCGTAACTTCAGCTGGCTTTTCTACTCTTCCATTCTGGGCCCAATCGGACGAATTTGCTTTCCATATTCTGAAAGAAACAGAAATCGGTGATATCTTAGAAAAAGAAATTGAAGATTACGGAGCAAAAATCATGATGTGGGGACCGACAGGTGAATATGGATTCGTAAGTAATAAGCCTGTTAGGAAATTTGAGGATTTTAACGGATTTCTTATAAGAGCAGGCGGAGGCCTGTGGAATGCCTGGTATGAAAAAATGGGAGCTGCACCAGCCAATGTAAGTGTGGTAGAAAGCTACGAGGCGTTGCAGAGAGGTACGATTAATGCTACGGGAACACCCTATCATAATATCGAAACATTTAACTATCATGAAGTGGCCCCATATATGATTAGACCTGCCGTAAATGCCTCAACATATATGATTACTTACGGAAGCCAAAATGCTTGGAATAAACTTCCGGAAGATCTCCAGAAGATTGTCTCTGAAGTTGCAGCAGATATGGAACAGAAGTCTATCGAGGGTGCCAAAATCTTTAATGAGAATAACAATAAGATGGCTGAGAAATATAATGTTGAAATCATCACTTTACCAGAAGAAGAGGTAAAGAAGTGGAAGGTAAGCGGAGAAGCGGCTTGGGAGAAATTCGCAAGCATGAGTGAAAATAATAAGCGCATCATTGAGATTTTACGAGAAGAATTGAAAAAGGCTGGGCAGTAGTTAAAGCAAGGCAATCAATGTGGATATATGCGGGGGATAGAATAGATCCCCCTATATATTCTTTCGCTTTATTGTTTTATAGGAGATTACATTATGGACAAGCAATTATTTATGTTACGTATTTTCATGCTATCCGTTAACATTTGTTTCGTCAGTAAGCCCCGGGAGGATTCATATGAAAAAAATAGTTCGTATCTTAGGTACGGTTAACCAATTTATGGGTATCATAGGTGGCTTCGTTATATTTTTGCTAAGTTTTGTAGTTTTCTATGATATTATTGCACGTTATTTTTTTAATAGTCCTACAAAGTTTGCTTTCGATTTATCTACATGGTTAACGGGAATTGCCGCATTCCTAACGGGGGGATATATCTTGCTCCATAATGAGCACATCCGTGTTGATATTTTTTATGATCGCTATTCTGAAAGGCGAAAGAGTGTTATTGGAATTTTGACTGGTATTTTCACCTTATTCATAGCATTCGCCCTTGTTCGGTATGGGGGAGCTCGCGTGTTGCAATTCATGCAATCGGGTGCCGTAGCAAGTACTGGGTTAAATATCCCATTATGGATCAAGTGGAGCATACTCCCCATCGGAGGGGTATTCTTGGGTCTTCAGGCCGTTATTAACTTAATCAAAGACATTTACCACGCGAAGACGGGGAAACGATTGTGGGAGGAGGTAGAATAGTTGGACACTGGACTTTTAACTTTTATCATATTTGGGTCCCTAGTATTCTTCTTAATGCTGGGTGTTCCCGTAGGGTTTGCAATGGGAGGCATCTCCCTTGTGATCGGATTTCTGTTTTGGAACGGTGAGGCGAGTATCGTAGGTTTTATCCTCGGATCGTATGGAAAAGTGTTGGAATTTACTTTGACTGCACTACCCATGTACATCCTCATGGCAGGAATTTTGCGCTTCAGCGATTTAGCGGATGATTTGTACGAAGCTATTTATCGCTGGTTTGGAGGCATTAAGGGGGGGCTGGCGGCAGGCACAACGTTTATCGCTGCCATGTTTGGGGCCATGGTGGGCATAGCAACGGTAGCAACGGCTACTCTTGGTTTAACCGCTCGTCCTTCAATGATCAAAAGGGGTTACAATGATCAGCTGGCTTCCGGCGTGATCATGGCCGGAGGGGCACTTGGGATTCTTATACCTCCTAGTATTCTCATGATCATTTACGCCATGGAGTCCAATGTATCTGCGGGTAAACTATTTTTTGCAGGATTTATTCCGGGCATCCTAGCGGCTATCATTTTTATGGGCTATGCCATTATCATTAGCTATCTTAATCCGAAAATGGGACCATCCTTACCTAAAGAGGAAAGGTTTACCTGGAAAGAGAAATTTGATTCCCTTAAAGGAGTCATTTTGCCGCTGCTTATCATAGTATTTGTGTTACTGTCCATATTTAGCGGGCTCGCCACTCCTACGGAAGCTGCTGCAGTCGGCGTTGTAGGATCTTTAATATGTGCAGGAATCAAGCGCAAGCTGACATGGGCTAACCTTAAGGACATGGTTGTCATGACAGTGAAATTGAATAGTATGGTTTTTTGGCTGCTTATTGGAGCAGTAGCTTATGCCCGAGTTGTTTCCGCCACAGGGGTAGGGGCTTGGGTTGCCGAGTTAATCTCCGGTTTAGAGATGAATCGATGGGTTATTTTAATAGCCATTCAAGTGGTTTATTTCATACTAGGAATGTTCTTAGATCCTGGAGCGATTCTGCTCATTACGGCCCCTGTGTTTTTGCCATTGGTTAAAGATCTAGGGTTTGACCTGATTTGGTTTGGTATCTTATTTATTGTAAACGGCTGTATGGCTTATTTGACGCCGCCGTTTGGAATGAGTCTATTCGTCCTTAAGGGTGTTGCGCCAGATATTCAAATGCAAGAGCTTTATAGGGCTGTTATTCCATTTGTTTTCCTTTATATGATTGTAATTGCAATCATTATGATCTTCCCGGAAGTAGTCCTTTGGTTACCTAATTTGGTCATGAAGTAAAATGTATTTGCTGGGAACGGTTCGAAGTAATATTAGTATTGAAGAAGGAGGTTTTTTTCCTTCTTTTTTGTATTCTACTGTCAGAATTTATGACTTCGGTACACCATTAGGACACCACGAGAAAAACTTTTAGACGCCGAACTTAAGCTTAGCGTCAGCCAAGTTTTTTCTAGCAAACTGTTTACCTTTTTTGCTTCACGATAACCGAAAACTAGTTTTGTTTTCCTTCACCATGAACATATGATTCAAGCACATGAAATTCTATAATACGAATATAAGGAATTGATGAAAAATTTTTAGAATGAAGGTGGAAGAAGATGAAAGAGTGGATGATTGGTGTAGCGGGTGCTGGTACGATGGGGGGCGGCATTGCCCATCTTGCAGCGATGAAAGGATTTAAGGTCATTCTTTGGGATATGAACGATGATTTACTGAATAGATGCCTGGATCGTATGAACACTTTTATGGACAAGAGCATTCAAAGGGGCAAGATGACGGAAGAAGAGAAGCGTGAGACGCTAGAAAGAATTCAAACGACTACTGAGCTTGAATTGCTGGAGCCTGCTAATTTGGTTATCGAAGCCATTATTGAGGACTTAGGGGCTAAAAAAGAAATGTTCAGCCGATTGGATAAAATCCTAAAGCCTGATGCGATCATTGCGACAAACACTTCTTCTATGTCTATTACGGTCATTGCAGAAGCTACGAAAAGGCAAGATCGCGTGGCTGGTATGCACTTCTTTAATCCAGCGCAAATCATGAAACTGGTAGAAGTGGTAAGAGGGTTTAAGACGAGCGATGGAACGGTTTCGACCCTCATGCATATTTCAAGGGAGCTAGGCAAGGAAGCAATTGAAGTGAAGAAGGATTCTCCAGGCTTTATCGTTAATCGTATCATGACTCCGCAGTTCATTGAAGCGATCCGTTTGGTCGAAGAAGGGGTAGCAACTCCGGAGGATATTGATAAGGCTGTTAAGCTGGGTCTGAATTATCCAATGGGTCCATTTGAATTGCAGGATTTCGCAGGGGTAGATATCGGCCTTCATGTTATGGATTACTTCTATGAAGAATTTAAGGATGACCGCTTTGCTGCGCCATTGTCTCTTAAGCGATTGATCCAGGCGGGAAGATTGGGCAAAAAGACAGGAGCTGGCTGGTATGACTATAACAAGTAAAGAGAGGAATGAATTGATCATGGAAACTTTACAATATCGCGTAGAAAATCGAGTAGGGTATATTTATTTGAATCGTCCCCCATTTAATCCGCTAAACAAGAAATTATTTGTAGAGCTTTATGATTTGCTTGAACAAATCGAGGATGACGAAAATGTACGCGCGGTCATTTTGACTGGAAGCGGTGAACGCGCTTTCGCAGCGGGGGCCGATATCACGGAAATGAGCCAGCTGGATGCAGCCGGTGTTGCCAAAATGGGCGTAGCTTCCCGCAAAGCCTTTGAAAAACTGGAGCGATTATCCAAGCCGGTTATTGCAGCAGTCAACGGCTTAGCTTTAGGAGGAGGAACAGAGCTTGCTCTGGTATGTGACCTTCGCATCAGTTCGGATAAAGCCAAATTTGCTTTGCCAGAAGTAAATCTCGGCATTATTCCAGGGGGTGGCGGGACTCAGCGCCTGCAGAGACTAATCGGCCAATCCCGTGCCAAAGAAATGCTGTTCTTTGGGGACATGATTACAGCTGATCAAGCGTTAAATTATGGACTAGTCAATAAGGTGGTGCCTGCCGAAGAGTTGATCGGATGTGCAACGGAATGGGCGCTGAAGCTGACGGAGAAAGCTCCGGTAGCAATGCAAATGATCAAAACTTCCGTGAATGGCGGGGCACAAGTGGATTTGGCTACGGCTTTGGATCTGGAAACGGCATGCTTTGGAAACGCCTTTGCCAGTGAAGATCGGGTGGAAGGCATGACAGCTTTCGCTGAAAAGAGAAAAGCGAATTTTGTGGGGAGATGATTTGACATGCTTCGAAAGGACATCGTGATTGTGGAAGGAGCGAGAACTCCGTTCGCGGAGTTCTGCGGATCCTTCAGGGACATAACGGCAATAGATTTAGGCGCCATTGCTGCAAAGGGCGCGATTCAAAAAGCTAACGTAGATCCGGAAGAGATTGATCAAGTCGTGTTTGGCAATGTTCAGCAATCTAGCGTGAATGCCCATATACTGGCCCGCCATGTTGCTTTGAAGGCTAATCTGCCCATCCATGTTCCGGCTGTGACCGTCAACAGGCTGTGCGGAACGGGGGTGGAAGCGATTATTCAGGCCGCGCGATTGGTCATGACAGGCGAAGCCAAAATGACCCTCGCTGGCGGAACGGAAAATATGAGCCAGACCCCGCATGTCATCCGCGGCATGCGTTGGGGTAGTCCGTTAGGAGGTCCCGTCATAGAGGATTGGGTATGGGATGGGCTTTATGATACGGTTGGCGATTGCACAATGGCAGATACAGCTGAAAACCTAGCGATAAAATATGAACTTTCACGGGAGGAAATCGATTGCCACGCCTTGCGCAGTCACCAACTGGCTTTGGCAGCGATGGAAAAAGGATATTTCAAGGAGGAAATTGTACCCGTTGCGGTGAAAGATAGAAAAGGAGAAAAGATCGTTGATACCGACGAGCATCCCCGTGATACAAGCATGGAAAAACTGGGGAAGTTAAAGCCCCGTTTTAGGGAAAATGGGGTCGTAACGCCTGGCAACGCCAGCGGAATGGTGGATGGGGCTGCCGCTGTGATCATCACTTCTGAAGAATACGCCGCCCGAAGAGGCCTAAAGCCGATTGCTCGGCTGGTTTCCTGGGGAGTAGTCGGAGTCGAGCCCAAATATATGGGAATTGGTCCCGCGCCGGCCATTCGACAGGCTTTGGAAAGCGCTGACATGAAGATCGAGGACATTGACCTGATCGAAATCAATGAAGCCTTTGCCGCCCAATATCTAGCCTGCCAAAAGGAATTAGGCTTTGATCCGGAGATTGGAAATGTGAATGGCGGGGCTGTTGCGATCGGACATCCCCTAGCTGCTTCGGGTACAAGAATTACCCATTCTCTGATTAAAGAACTGGGCCGCAGAAGGAAGAAATATGGGGTTTCCTCTGTGTGTATCGGCGGAGGACAAGGAATTGCCACTATCTGGGAAAGATTGTAATCCAAAGGAGTCAACTTTTTATGCAGAAAGAGTTAGAATTCTTGTCGGTTCCACAATTGCTGGAAAAGGTTTTTCTTAACAATCCGGACAAAGAAGCCATTTACGATCGAACGCGAAGAATGAACTATCGGGAGCTATGGCAAGAGAGCGATCAGCTGGCCGCCGCATTGTCTGCATGGGGAATTCAAAAAGGGGATCGGGTAGGGGTTTGCTTGCCTAATTGGCATGAGACGGTGGTGCTCTATTTTGCGCTAGGCAAAATTGGGGCCATCCTCGTACCCTTCAATCCCAAGTACCGGATTCATGAGGTGCAGCATATCATTCAAAATTCGGGTGTGAATTCTCTATTCATCAGTGGGGAATTTGACCAGCAGATGTTGGATGTCATTGCCCCTATGGTTCAGAATATTGCGACCGTGAGGTTTAAGCGGGAAGAGTTTATCGCTTATACAGAGTTACTGGCAAGAGGAGAGGCAGAACTGCTCCCCCTTGTGGATATAGAACCTTCTGAGGATGTCTATTGCATCTTGTACACATCCGGAACAACGGGTTCGCCAAAAGGAGCCATGCTGACGCATCGAGCGTTAACTCTATCCGGGATTGGCGTTTCCGGAAGCATCAAAGGACATTCCGATGATGTCTATTTGGTGCCAGCTCCCTTATTCCACATCTTTGGGATGGGGCCAAATCTTATGGGAGCGGTTTCTACCCAAGCCAGGATGGTTTTAATGGATAAGTACAGACCCCAAGAAGCGCTGGAATTGATCCAGCAAGAAAAAGTAACCGTTTATCACGCGGTTCCAGCGATGTATATCATGGAGCTCAATCATCCTGACTTTGCATGCTACGACTTGTCTACACTTCGGGCAGGCATGACCGGTGGAGCCCCTTGTCCAGCAGAGACCATTAGAGCCGTTCGTGAAAGAATGAAGATGGAGATTAGCGTCTCGTATGGCTTATCGGAAGCAGGGTCCGTCACCATGACTGAATACGGTGACGAATTCAGTAATATTTTAGAAACAATTGGGAAAGCGCTTCCGGGAGTAGAATTGCAAATCGTGGATGATGCGAGGGTTCCTCTTCCACTAGGACAAGTCGGCGAAATTGCTTGCCGGGGCTTTGCGGTCATGAAAGGCTACTACCAAGCGCCTGAGCAGACGAAACAGGTGTTGGACCAGGAAGGATGGTTTTATACTGGTGATTTGGGCTCCATGGACGCCAAAGGATACATCCGGTTTATCGGACGCAAGAAAGAATTGATCATTCGTGGGGGGTATAATATATACCCGCGGGAAATTGAAGAAATTCTCTACCAAAACGACAAGATTATGGAGGCCGCCGTGATCGGGCTGCCAGATCCCGTCATGGGCGAAAGTGTCTGTGCCGTAATTCGGCTAAAAGATGATGCCGATTCTTCTAGTGATGAACTCAAGGATTATATCAAGCAATACGTCGCAGATTACAAGCTTCCTAATCAATTTATTTTTGTGAAGGAATTTCCTGTGACAGCAAGCGGGAAAATCCAGAAGCTGAAAATAAGGGAACAGTTAATTGAACAAATGAGTGTATAAGGATAAAGAAAATGAGAGGGTTGAGTCTAGTATAGGCTTAACTCTTTTCTATGATCAGAGTTATTTAATAGTCACTAATGAACGAAAAAACTCAGCCCTTTCCTACACTGTGTATATATAATATTTTGAATTTTTAACCTATACTTACATTAAATAGTGAGGGAGGTCATCATTCGTGTCTATCAAACTGGAATTTCTGATGGAGGCAGTTGTAGAAATTGGAGAACCCCTTGTAGTCGGGGAGACAGCTAGAGGTTTTCGGCGTGTCATTCCAATCACAGGAGGTACGTTCGAAGGTCCAAGACTGAAAGGGAAGATCATTCCGGGCGGGGCAGACTGGCAAGTGATTCGGCCTGATGGGGTAACAGAACTGGAAGCGCGGTATACCGTCCAAACGGAGGATGGAGAGTTGATTTCTATTGTCAATAAGGGATTGCGCCACGGACCAGAAGAAGTGATGCAAAAGCTGCTCCAAGGGCTTTACGTTGACCCCGATGAATATTACTTCAAAACCGTACCTGTGTTTGAAGTGAGCGGAGATCGCTATGCGTGGTTAAACAGGAAGATATTCGTAGGCAGGGGAATTCGGAATCCGTCTACCGTACATATCGAGATTTTTGAAGTAGTGTAAGGACTATAACAAGGCAAAGAAGAGGTGCTTTAACTTGCGTACTCAAGTCAATCAAATTATCGATCCTTCAAAGTTTAATCGCTTTCATTTCTCGTTGATCTTTTGGTGTTTTCTTATCCTTGTTTTCGATGGGTATGATGTTGTCATCTATGGTGCTACAGTTCCTCTTCTAATTGAGGAATGGTCGCTTTCTCCGGTTACGGCAGGAGCAATCGGCAGCTACACGGTTGTTGGCACGGCTCTCGGTGCCATCATTTTCGGACTTGCAGCGGATAAAATAGGGAGAAAGAGAATCATTTTACTGTGTACTGTAATGTTCAGCCTTTTTACGTGTCTATCGGGGCTGGCCAACGGTCCAGTCATGTTTACGATTTGTCGGGTCATTGCCGGTATGGGACTTGGCGGCGTTATGCCAAACGTCATTGCATTGGCTGCTGACTATTCTCCAAAATCGATTCGGAATGCTGTCATTGCTTTTATTTTCTGTGGCTATTCCGTAGGAGCCATCCTTTGTTCTTTGTTAAGCAAGAGCTTAGTCCTTACCGTGGGATGGAAGCCCGTCTATTTATTAGCGGGGCTGCCTTTATTCTTGATTCCTTTGATGATCAAGATGCTTCCTGAATCAACTACGTCTCTCCTAATCAAAGGGAAGGATGAGGAATTGAAAAAGCTATTAGGCAAGGCAAATCCTGAATACCGTCCAAGTAAAGGGGAAGTTTTTGAGAAAGGCGAGGTTCAACAAGCCGGTTCACCTGTGATGAAGCTGTTTGAAAACGGTCGAGGCTTTAGTACAGTAATGTTCTGGATAGGGATTTTTTCCTCCTTTGTCTTAATTTACGCAATGAATACATGGCTTCCCAAACTAATGGTGCAAGCCGGGTACGACCTGGGCTCTAGCTTGATGTTTATGGTTGTGATGAATGTAGGCGCTATTTTTGGAGCGGTAACGCTTGGGAAGCTGACGGATATGTGGGGGTTCAAGAAAGTTCTCGTGCCCCTGTATGCAGTAGGGGCTCTAGCGATCTCCTTTCTTGGATTTAAAGGAAATATTATCCTCTTATACGGTTTGATTTTTATTGTGGGAGCGGCGACGGTAGGAGCGCAAAATATTGTAAATGCTTTTGTCTCTCAATACTACCCTGCATATATACGTTCCACGGGATTGGGCGTTTCCATGGGATTTGGACGGATTGGCGGTATCGTAGCCCCCATTTTAGTAGGATTTCTGCTTTCTATGAATTTTCCCGTACAATGGAACTTCTTGGTCATTTCCATTGCTGCTGTAATGGCTGGGATTGCCAATGCTCTAATTCAGGAAAAGTATGCTGAATATAATAAAGAAAATCAGAGTATTGAGGTAACGAAAGAAGAGTATGGGGATTCACGAAAAGTAATGTAAATGAAGTAGAGGCTGTCCCGAAAGGTCGGTAAAACCGACCTAGGAGTCAGCCTTTTCTTTTTATCCATTATGGGCAATGCAAAGAAAAAGGAATAGACCACTGACAACAAGGGTCTATTCCTTTGTGTATTTATTTGGTTTTCACAATAAGTGGACCTTTAATTACGTCCATTACTTTTGATGCGGGGAGACCATGCTCGATAAGCTGGACCATTACCTTCATGTAGGGGTGGATATGGCGAAAATACTTTTTATATCCTTTACAAAGGTAATTCAGTCCGGGCTCGCCCTCACCGGATAGCGTAAAACGGCGCTTCGGACATTCCCCATGACAGGCAAACCGAACTTCGCACCTTTGGCATTCCAAGGGCAAATCGAGGGCTTTACTTGCTCCGAAACCGATCTGCTGGTCAGACATCATCAGCTCATGGGGATTATCATGAAGGATATTCCCCAGCTTATGCTGAGGGTAGACATAATGGTCGCAGGAATAGATATCCCCGTTGTGCTCCATGACTACAGCTTGTCCGCATCGCTCAGAAAAAATGCAAATCGTGGACGGCAGACCGAGCCAAGAGGTTAAGGCCCATTCAAAATTCATGACGTGAACCGTGCCGACATCCTGCTTGACCCATTCATCGAAGATTTGGTTGAGATAATCCCCATAGGCTTCGGGTTCTACTGACCAAGCAGTGACTTCCTGCTGCACATCCTGCTGTTTGGGAGAAGAGGGAGCCGCATGGCGCAGCCCCAAATCTGCGGCGATCCGGTCGGGAGCTCTCTCCACAATCGGGATAAACTGAATAAACCGTATGCCTTGCTCTTTGAAAAACCGGTAAACTTCCAATGGATGCTGTGAGGACTCCCGTGTGACGCAGGCGAGGATATTATACTCTACACCAAACGCCTGCAATAACTTAAGCGCTCGCATCACTCGATGAAAAGTGGGTTTCTTTCCCCGGTCAACCCTATAACGGTCATGGATGAATTCGGGGCCATCCAAGCTTAAGCCAACCATGAAGCGATTCTCTGCGAGAAATGCGCACCATTCTTCATCCAGCAGAGTACCATTGGTTTGCAAGGAATTCTCGATCCGTTTTCCGCCTGCATATTTCCTTTGGAACTGAACGACCTTTCGATAGAAATCAAGACCAATCAAAGTGGGCTCGCCGCCTTGCCAAACGAAGGATACTTCCGGCGACGTTTGCGTCTCGATGTATTTTTGGATAAACGCTTCCAGCACTTCGTCCGACATGCGGTACGTGGGATTGCGCGAGAAAAGCGCTTCCTTTTCGGTATAAAAGCAATAATCACAATCTAGGTTGCATATGGGCCCTGTAGGCTTGGCCAGCATATGGAATCCCTGCGGCGCGGATTTTTCTGTCATAAGCTCTTCTCCTATTAATTCGCTTGTTTGTCTAGCTGATCATTTTTCAAATCAAACTCAATTTTATAGATTTTACCGCCGAACTCATTGCCTGCATAATCCGGGCTTACGGGGTGCAGCAAATCTCTTCCAACATCTAGACCTTCCTCGGTAATGGTGGAAGCAAATGTTTTGGGCATATCGACTTTCCCTACTTTTTTATCGTTAATAAATAAGGATCCTATCCCTCGATTTGGGCCCGTTTTTTGGAATTCAAAGCGGAGGGTGGATTCGCCAGCCGGAACCTCACTTTCGGAAACGGCTTTGTAAACCTTGCCGATGTAATTGTATTCATAGACAAGCCGGTTTTCTTTCAGGTACAAAGTATAGCCGCTGATATGATCTCCATGGGCGACAAGGACACCGTCCGTCTTCTCATCAGGGCGATTTACCTTGGCTGTAATCGTGTAGGAACGATTTTGCAATTTCGGCGCGGCATAGGTTCCAAGGTGTTCCATCTCCTGGTAATAGGTAAAGTGATTTCGATTATTGACTGCATTAGGGTTGAGGTAGGATCTTGCTTTTTTGCGATCGAATTCAAAAGGCAATGCGCCGTATTTTTCCGCCTCGGACCACCATAATTGCTGCAGTTCGTTAAGCTTGTCCGGATACGTTTTAGCCAAATCATTTACCTCTGTAAAATCAATGTCCGATTGATAAAGCTCCCATTGATCATTTTCGAATGGTTCACCTGGCTTGTGTAGCGTAACCGCTTTCCATCCATCATGCATGATGGCCCGATTTTCATTAATCGAATAGTACTGTGTTGTCTTTTTGGTTGGCGCTTCGGGATCGGCAAAGGTATAGGCCATGCTGATGCCGTGAACAGGCATCTGCTTGATCCCTTTGTAAATGTCAGGTGCCTGTATTCCCAGAAGCTCGTACGCTGTAGGGGTGACATCAGTGACATGGTGATACTGGGTTCGAATGGCTCCTTTGTCTTTGATTCCGTCCGGCCAGTGGACGATGAATGGAACTTGGGTCCCGCCATTATGCACCGTTGTTTTATATTGCTTAAATGGGGTGCTGCCAACCTGGGCCCAACCTAGCGGATACGCGGCGCGGACATCAGGACCGCCGATTTTATCGGTAATGGGGATAAGGTCCTTCACATCTACCGGAAAGGCATTAAGGTAATTGATGAAGGAGGTCGAGCCATTCGGGCTTTCCATGCTGGCACCGTTGTCCGACATGAGGACAATCAGGGTGTTGTCCAGTTCGCCGATTTCTTCTAAGTGGGAGACGAAACGACCGATTTGCTCATCCGTATGTGTAACGAAGCCGGCATAGGCTTCCTGGAAACGCACGTAGGTTCGCTTTTCGTCAGTGCTCAAGGAATCCCAGGCTTTTACGCGGGGATCGCTGGCGGGGAGCTTGGCATCCGACGGGATGATCCCCAGTTCCTTCTGGCGTTCAAAGCGTTCTTCCCTGATTTTATCCCAGCCTTTGTCATAAGCCCCTTTATACATATCGATATACTTCTGCGGAACCTGAATGGGGGAGTGGGTAGCCCCGGGCCCAAGATAAAGCAAAAAGGGCTTATCGGGCGTAATCGATACTTGATCCGTTATAAATTGATTGGCATGATCGATAAAATCCTCGGTCACGTGATAATTTTCCTTTTCCGGAACATCCACCATATGGTTGTCATAGACAAGCTCTGGAGCAAACTGGTCGGTATGGCTTTCCAAAAAACCGTAAAAGCGTTCAAACCCTTTTCCTAATGGCCAATTATGGAATGGTCCGGCAGGAGTGATTTCATGCAAAGGTGCCGCATGCCATTTGGTGACAGCAAAGGTGCTGTATCCGTTTTCTTTTAGAACTTCAGCAATGGTTGCCGCTTCCGGTTTGATGCGTCCTTGAGTATGGCTGTCCGGACCCAGATCAAAATTGGCTACGGTACCCATTCCGACCGAATGGTGATTTCTCCCTGTCAGCAGGGAAGCGCGCGTTGGAGAGCACATTGGATTGGCGTGGAAGTTATTATAGCGCAGTCCATTGGCTGCCAGTTTATCGATGTTAGGGGTTTTGATCTCCGAACCGTAGCTTCCCAAATCCGAAAAACCCATATCATCAAGCAAGATATAGACAATATTGGGGTTTTCTTTTTTTTCTCCGCTGCTATTATTGATTTCCACCTTTTTGGGTTGAATCAGAGAGTTGGTCTCCGGGTTAGCCCAAGCGGATGTCATATTGGTCGTAGCCGCTAGCATTGATCCAACTGCTGTCATTTTCAGCAAAGAAGACATTTTCCTTTTCAAGCTTCCATCCATTTTACATCTTCCTCCCTTTTTGTCCATTTTGGTTAAAATTAAAAACAAGAGAATACTATGTAGTAAGCTTATCCCTCCTACGTTTTATCCAATTTGGTTATAATACTTTGTATAGAATATAGTTTTTTTTCAGTAAATTCAATCCCCATAGTGGACTAAATGAAAATAAATTTTAATCCACTATGGCCATATAAACTGGGATTTAATGATTATTGCGTTTGGGATGGAGACAAGAGTCCCCTATGAGATAAGCGCTACCCACAACTGCCGCCCCCTCTTTGAGCGTTCCTTGCGTGAATTTGACGCTTTGGCTCCTTGGTTCAAGGTAATGGGAAGCAACTTCAACGACCTTTTCAAAAAAGCCAGGGTATCCATGGATCAGCGGTCCTCCAAGAATGACGAGCTCTGAATGCAGAGTATTGATTAAATTGGCAATGCCGATTCCATAATAATAAGCGGATTCCAGTACCGCTTCATGCACAAGAGGCTGTTCTCGCTTTAACAAGCAAATGACTTCTTCGGTGGATACGCGATCCCAATCCTTCTCTCGCCAATCTATATCCTGATGCTGTTCCTCCACGGCATTTAAAATAGAAAACAAAGAGACATAGGAAAGCAAACAGCCCCGTTTCCCACAAAGGCATGCACGCCCATGGGGATCAATGATGATATGGCCGCTTCGCGTGGTGTTTCCTGTGCGGCTAACCAAATCCCCATTGACGAGCGCAGCGACTCCCAGTCCCCAGCTATTGATGGCATAGAGAATGTTATGATTGGGCATTTTCCCATGTTTATATTCTCCTATGAGAGCGGCATTGGCCCAATTTTCGAGCAGAATCTTCACCGGGAAAAAGTCCGTGAGCACATCCACAATCGGTATGTTGGCCCAACCCGTTGCAAAGAAAGGCTCAGGATCGACAATGATGCCTTTTTGCTTATCGAGCGGACCAATGGCTCCAATCCCGATACCCAATAGCTCGTCTACACTGAATCTGTACTTTTCCATAAGGGATTGAATCATTTTAATGATTTTCGGCAGTACGACAACAGAAGTTTGATCCTTTGTCATATTAAAGGACTGGTATTCAATGCGATGGAAAAGAAGGTCAAACAGAGCCACTTCCGTTTTCATGCGGGATATGGTGACAGATACAATGTAGCTGCATCGGGGTTCAATATGGTAGAGAACAGGGGGTCTACCTACATAGGATTCCCCTGTCCCGCTTTCTCTAATAAAACCATGACCCAATAATTCATCTATCATACGGGCTAAGGTCGTTTGCTTGTGTTGGGTAATTTTGAGGAGCTGGGCTTTGTGAATGGGACCATGCTCATAAATGAATTGATAGAGTTCTCTCAAACTGCGATTCTTAGGTGAAGTATCCTCAATAAAAGATTTAAACATGGCAACCTCCCCCATATGTACTATTATAACTTTACCACAAATTGTGGAAGAGCGTTCTTCCGGCTGTACTATAAGCGCCATAGACGAAAAAATGTTTATTTTTCATCCACCATGTACGTTTTTCTCTGCCTAAAAGGTCCTTATAATTTAACATACAGTAAAACTAGGAGGGGAATTATGTTTCGTACGACTTTTGAATTCAAAGTGAGATGGGCAGACACGGATGCGGCGGGTATTGTTTACTTCCCCAATTTTTACAAGTGGATCGATCATGCCACCCATGACATTTTCACCGAAATAGGCTTTCCAGCATCTCAATTGCGGGATGAACAAAAGATTGGGTGGCCTTTACTCGAAACCCATTGCGAATTTAAGACACCTGCGTATTTCGAGGATGAAATTAGGCTCGAAACCCAGATTGTGGAAGTTCGGGACAAAGTATTCCGCATGACCCATGAGTTTTATCGGGGGGATACGCTGCTGGCCCATGGACACACGGTTCGGGCATGGACCTCTTTTGCGCAAGAAAAACCGAAAGCGGTTAGCATCCCTGAGCACATTCGTGAGATTTTTACGGGTTCGAAGACGTTTGCGGGGTAGGTAACATACCGTGTGCTGAGTAATCAATGGAGTTGAAAAATATGAGCCTAGTTGGTTGGAAGATTACCGATATTGAATACCGAGATTTGCAGGACCCGACGGTTATCTATCATCCGAGCACTACCGTAGATGCGCAAGGGGATTCCATGCTGACGGTCCACAAGCGCTTCACCCAAGAGATGCGATCCGCCTTGCAGCACCGTTGGCCTTTTCGGCTGCTCCAGGTTCAGGTTGATTCCCGGGATATTCTCGCTTTTGATGAGAAAGACGCCATCTGCAGCAAAATCTCGGTTGTATCTGAAGAATCCATTGATCGGCTGTATGGATCCAATGGCAAAAATATCGTCAGTATGATCAATCGGATTGCCAAAGTGAATTGGTTTTCATCTGCGGGAGAACATCAAGGCTGTTCGGATTGCAACAAGGCTATCTGGAAGGCTCTTTCCAATCTTTCCCTTGAGGGCTATCCGATCGCTTGGGTAAATGAAGAACACCTTCCCACCCTTATTGAAACGATGAATAGGGGGGGGAACAAGCTTTGGGACCGAGCGCAGGAGATCAGGGGCTATATCGCTCAGACAGCCGAGCCTCTAGAAAGGGGAGAAATATTAGCGGGTACCATCGATGGGATAGCAAAGCTGGTGAATCAGCCATCGCTTTGCGGAGCTTCCTTGCATTATCTGAGATCGGATGACAAGGTGCATTATGAGGCGAGCCAATCTGCGGTAAATATGATGAAAACGGCATGCGCTTGGGAGACCATGGGGGATCTGGCGGGGGGGTGGAGACTAAATCCATTTCAATATTTTATCGAATTATTTGAGCACGGCCATTGGCCGATTGGAATTGCAGATGGTAAATTTTATATCTTATAATAAGAAAGGGTTGGGGTCCGTGCAAGACATCAACCCCTTTTTGCATTCATAATGTAGGATAAAAATCTTTTCTTTCCTCTATTGTGTAGGATTAATTGTTTGTATATATTAATAGTAATGAAAATATAGAATATTATTTGTTGATACTGTTGGATGGGTGATGAAATGATAGATACCAAAAAGAGTGACTTACTGAGAGAAAAAATCAATCTTCATTTGCGGAAAACGGCTAGACAATTAGTTAAATTTGATACCTTAGATGAGACCCTCCATTATTTGATTCAATCTTTTTGGGACCAATTTTCCTGTGATTATGTATCCATCATTCTAAAGAATGGCGAAAATCTGGAAATCAAATCCGATAAGGGAGAGCTTATTTCATTCGCTGCATCATTTCCACTAAATGGTCAAGATTGTTCAAGTAGATTTTGGGAAGCGCCGGTGTGCAATTATAATGTTCTCGAAGAAGATCGGTGTGCGTTTCAGGAGAGTTTAGACGCTGAGGGGTTTGCTACCTGGTTTACGGTTCCGATCAAAGAAAGCGATTCCAATACATTGGGTATTTGTGTTATCGGCTTTCGCGATGTGGTTCCGTTCGTCATGGATGCAGACAAGTTATTTGTAGAATTCGGAAAAGATATTGCTGCAGCCATGGGAATGGCGATTCAAAAAGAAAGTGAAAAAAAGAAAATCAGCGGGATGGAATGGTTGAAGGAAAATGTTTATCTCGGATCATCCATTGAACAGTTAATCAAGAATATCGTAGAGAGAGCCGGTAAAGGAACTCATGCGGAATCTGCCTATGTTTACCTTTATGATGAATTTCAGAACTGTTTTCTCTATCAGCCCCCTTCCTATGGTCCCATGCTATCCGCAACTAGGATTCAATTAGACGAGAATTATCATTTGTTTCATCACTTCTCTTTTTTGGAAAGACCAGGGGGAGGAGAAATTACGATTCCCTTGATTGTCAATCTGAAAACGATCGGGGTTCTTCATGTTTTAAATAAAGCGAATGGATTATTTACCCCAGAAGATCTAGAGCTTCTGCAGTTTTTGGCATCCCATGTCTCGGTTCTCATTGAGAATGCAAGATTATATAAGAGTGAATTGGAAGATAAATCCCGTTTAGAAGAATTGATGATCCACCACCAGGAATTGGTCAAGCAAACACTCGTGGGAGAAGGCTTTGAACAGATTACCCAGTCCCTGTCCCAGATGATCAGGCGATCAGTCGTCTTATTCGACCGCTTTTTTCGTCCCATTTCATCCTGCTTCCGAGAGGAAGACCAAAGCTTGGAAAGCAAGCTCTTGGCCAAGCTGGATGCGGATAAATGGGCAATAGCTAACGCCAACACCAGGGTGCATTGGATGACAGGAGAGGATGACGGAGAATTTGGCATCTGGAAAGTCATAGGAGGCGGGGACTTACTGGGTTATCTGGGAATAAGCCTGAGCAAAAAGGAATTAGATATGGTCCTGCGCATGACCTTAAACCAGGCGATTAATGTCTTTGCGATACAATTCGTCAAGCAAAAGCTGATCCTTGATGCCAAGGAGCAAGTAAAGGATAGCTTCATCAATCAGCTCTTTGTCGAAAGGATCGAGGATAAAGAAAGACTAATGGAATATTCAAACCTGTTCAAGCTTAATCTCCATGAGCCGAATATTGTAGGGCTGATTTCCATTGAGTTTAATGACAGCGCATATAATCAAGCAGATCTATTGGATATAGAAGCGAGAAAGACATGGATTTGGGAGAGGATTCGAGAGGATTTATCCCAAAAAGAACCCGGCGTGATACTCACTCGAAAAGATGGGTTCTATATCATTATTACCTCCGAAAAAAAATCGCTAGAAAAGAAAAATTATTGGGATGGCATTTATCAACGGATGAAAAAAGTCATCTCTCAGGAATTCCAAGGGATTGAGGTATTCTTAGGGATCAGCCAAAGCGCAAAGGGAGTAGATGACTATTATACCTGTTATAAGCAAGCCATCCAAACGCTGAAAATCGTCAATACTCGCTATCGGGACAAAGGATTTTTAACTTTTGACAGTCTAGGCTCCTATACGGTCTTGCATCAGCTGCAAGAAACTTTTTCCGCTACGCTGTTCCTCAAAAAATACCTGGATCCCATTCTGGATTATGGAAATGGGAACGGGAAAGGAAAAGAGCTATTCCTTACATTGCGCATTTATTTGCAGATGAATGGAAATTTGAAAGATACGGCCGAACATCTCTTTATTCACCGAAGCTCGCTAAAATACCGTTTGGAGAAAATTCGCGAATTGCTGAACGTCAATATTGATGATGCAGAAGAGCGATTTAATCTCATGCTGGCCTACAAATTATATGACTTATACCATTTTTAGTGAGGAACTCTCAAATCTTTGGTTTGAGGGTTCTTTTTTTGCACCATTGTAACGAAAAAAAAAATATTTTTCCTTTGTCATGTAGGTGTATTTAAATAGCAATTTTTTCTAAAATTTAAACAAATGAATGTTTTTTAAATGTATACACAGTTCTTTTATGAGAGCGTTTTACTAACAATTCATGGGGGTGAAGTACCTATTTTTCTCTGAAACTAAGGCATAGTACTAGAGTTATCGAATTGAATAAATGGAGGGGTTAATGATGACGAAGAAAATGAAAGGGATTTTTACTCTTATGCTTGCCATGGCGTTGTTTCTCACGGCAGTCGGTTGCGGTCCGCAGTCGTCAAGCACGGTGCCTTCCAGCAGCAGTACGAATACATCGGGAGGGAATTCGGGCCAAGCCTCAGAGGAGATAAAGATTGGATTAGTTTTAGCAGAGACAGGTCCTGCATCTACGCTTGGCCTAACAGAAGTGCAAACGACCAGGCTGATTCAGAAGCAATTGGATGCAGAGGGCCCTATTAATGGAAAAACCATCAAATTGGTTATCCAAGACTATGAAACGGATGACACCAAAGCCGTCATCGCTATGGATCGCCTGCTTTCCGAAGGAGTGGTGGCCGTAGTGGGAGCGACCCAAGCCAGTACAACCATGGCGATTCTACCGAAAGCGGTATCGGCAAAAATTCCCTTCGTGACCGTTGCACCTGCTAAATCGGATGCAGAAAATGTTTTTGTCATGACGCCAAGCTCAAAGACGGTTGCCGTTCAAATTATAGACTGGCTGAAAAAGAAGAACATGACAAAAGTAGCTTGGGTAAATGCCAAAGATGCTTTCGGAGTGGATGGACTGCCCGCATTCGAGGAGCTTGCCAAGGAGAACAATATTGAAATTGTAGCCCACGAAGAGTTCGATGCAACGGCTACGGATATGACCGTTCAGTTAACGAATGTGAAAAAGAAGAATCCGGAAGTCGTTGTGGTTTGGTCGAGAACGCCTGGTGCTGGAATTGTCGCAAGGAACTTTAAATCGCTAGGCTTTAATGTACCGATGATTCAAAGCACGGCTTCAGCCAATCAGGGCTTCCTGGATCAAGTGAAGGATAATAATGAAGGGATTTATGTTATCGGCAGTAAGCTGAGTGTGGCAGACCAGTTGCCTGATTCGGAGCAAAAGAAAAGATTAGCTGCTTTCCGCGATGCCTTCCAAGCGGAATACAAAGGTGAACCTGACTTGTTTGCAGCCCATACCCAAGATGCCATTTCCATGATTGTGGAAGCGATTAAAGCAGGCAAAACGACTCCAGCGGATATTACGAGCTTCCTAAATATGGACTTAGGAAAATACCCGGGAATTACAGGAACGTTTGATTTTGCCGAGACTAGATTGACGGCTCAGCCAGATGGGTTGGCTGTACTCGGAATCGAGAACAATAGCTGGAAGTATAGCGAGTAAATCAAGTGAAGTTTATGGCAGAATCAGGTCTGCCATAAACTTTACGACTAGACAAGGAGGGTTTAGATGGATTCCGCTCAATTCTTGCAATTTCTTATTACGGGGCTAACGATAGGAAGCATTTATTCTTTGTTGGCCATCGGCTTTGTCACTATCTACAATACGACAGGGATCTTGAATTTTGCCCAGGGTGAATTCGCGATGATCGGTGCCATGTCTTGCATTTCATTGGTCGGGTTCGGCCTCCCGAAATTGGCTGCCATTCCTTTGGCTATTATCTTTACCGCCTTGATCGGGCTGTTCATTGAGAGGTCGGTGATCAACCCCGCACGGAATAATTCGACGGTCACCTTAATTATTATTACGATCGGGTTATCTATTTTGCTGAAAGGCTTAGGGTTAATCATTTGGGGGAGCTATCCGAAAACACTTTCTCCCCTGATCAGCATGCAGCCGATCAACTTCATGGAAGCGATCATTAATCCTCAAAGCTTAATCATCTTTGCCGCTTTATTTATCCTTCTGCTATTGCTCTTTTTCTTTTTTGATAAAACCTACATGGGCTCGGCGCTGAAAGCAAGTGAACGCAATCCCCGCGCGGCCAGCTTGATGGGGATTAATACGAAAACCATGTCTGCTTTATCCTTCGCCTTGGCTGCCGCCCTTGGTGCCATTGCCGGCATCATTATTACGCCATTGACAGATGCAACCTATGAAATGGGCTTTCTAATTGGATTGAAGGGGTTTGTGGCGATGGTCATCGGCGGGATGAATAATATTGCCGGAGCTGTAATGGGAGGTCTATTGATTGGTGTAATTGAAGCGTTTTCGGGAGGAGTGTTTTCGAGTACATACAGCGACTCCATCAGCTTTACGGTCTTGTTATTGGTGCTATTCTTTAAGCCAAATGGGTTATTCGGCAAAGCCAGCGGAGAAAGGGTATAGGAAGGGGGAAAAGAAATGGAGAACCTTGAAACAACGTTATACGGAAATCGCTGGAAACCATTGATCATCTTGACTGTTATCGTTTTGGCCTTACCGTTTTTTGTCCATGCGCCACATCTGTTTACCTTATTGATTCTCATCGGTTTATATGCCATTGCAACCATTGGATTGAGCCTTCTGATCGGCTATGCCGGCCAAGTTTCTTTGGGGCATGCCGCGTTCTTTGGGATTGGGGCGTATGTTTCAGGAATGCTTACTACGAAATTAACTTTGTCGCCTTGGCTGGCTATGGGAATTGGAATTATCCTGACATTTTTTATCGCTTATGTAATCGGAATACCTATCTTAAAACTAAAAGGACATTTTCTTGCACTTGCCACCTTAGGCTTTAATATCATTGTCAACGTTCTGATTGTTGGATTGGATGATTATACCGGTGGGCCGCTAGGATTGAATGGAATTCCTGAGCTAAACCTCTTAGGTCTTGATCTGGGCAATCCTCTCTATTTCTACTATTTTACGTGGTTGGTTGTCGGGATCATCATCCTTTTCTCCACGAACATCGTTCGTTCTCATGTAGGGCGGCTGCTGAGAAGCATTCACGACAGTGAAATCGCTACGCAAACGCTTGGCGTGAATGTAGCCAAGTATAAGGTTGCCATCTTTGCCATTAGTGCTGCTTATGCTTCCTTGGCGGGAAGCTTGTACGCCCACTTCATCAACTTCATTGCTCCGCCCACTTTCAATATCAGCTTATCCATACTGCTGCTCATCATGGTTATGATTGGCGGGAGCTATTCCCTATATGGGGCTATTTTAGGTACAGCGATCATCTTGTTTTTACAGGAAGGCATCCGGTTTGTTGGACATAACTATTTGCATATCAGCGGCCCTGTTGAGATTGTTGTTTACGGATTCATGATTATTGTCGTCATGATGTTTGCTCCCAAAGGCTTCATTTCCATTGGATCGGGACTTTATCATCAATTTTCAGCCGGAAAAAGCAAAGAGCTGGCCGAAGCGAAAGGAGTCTTGAATGAGTAATCTATTAGAAGTCAAAGGGCTAACCAAAAGATTCGGTGGTGTAGTCGCTGTCAATCATGTGGATTTTCATGTAGGAAAAGGGGAAATCGTTGCTGTGATTGGCCCTAATGGTGCCGGAAAAACCACCCTATTTAATATGATATCTTGCTTTATTCCGCCATCTGACGGAAAGGTTTACTATAAAGGGAATCTGTTAACTGGGAAAAAAATATACGAATTGGCGCCGCTGGGCATTTCTAGGACCTTTCAAAACCTGCAAATCTTCCAAAATATGAGTGTCCTGGAGAATATCATGATGGGGGCCCATGTGAAGCTGAAAACGAAGGTATTAAGTGCCGGATTCCGGTTGCCTGTGGTGAAGAAGGATGAAGAGCTATCCTATCAATCGGCTTTGCAGGCCATAGAGATGATGGGGCTAGAAAAAGTCATGCATGAAAAGGCGGGACAACTGTCCTATGGAATCCAAAAGCAGATCGAGTTTGCCCGCGCCGTGATGTACGAACCTGAACTCATTCTGCTTGATGAACCAATGGCAGGACTGAATGACACCGATACGAATCGGATGTCAGAGTATATCGTGGAATATAAAAAGAAAGGATGCTCGTTCCTGTTCGTGGAGCATAAGATGGCGGCGGTCATGGAAATAGCGGACCGGATCGTGGTCATTGATTTCGGTCAAAAAATTGCCGAAGGGACACCGGCGGAAATTCAGCGGAATGAAAAGGTTATCAAGGCGTATTTGGGAGAGGAGGTGGTCTAATGCTTCAGGTAGAGAATGTAAGTACACAGATCGGGAACATAGAAATCCTCCATTCTATCAGTCTCGAGGTCCATAGTGGAGAAATCGTTTCGGTTATCGGTGCCAATGGCGCGGGAAAAAGTACCTTATTGAATACACTGGCTGGCCTATATAAACCTTCTACGGGGAGAGTTGTCTTGCATGGCGAGGCGATCAGCGGCTTTCCTGCCCATCAGGTCGTCGGAAAAGGATTGGTGCTGGTCCCTGAGGGCCGGCAGATTTTCAGCAATCAGACGGTTAGGGAAAATTTGCTGTTAGGAATGTACTCCAAGTACTATAAAGAAAAGAATCTAGTAAATGAAAATTTGGAAAAAGTGCTGGAGATGTTCCCTAACTTAAAAAAACACTTCAATAATCTAGGCGGGAACCTAAGCGGAGGAGAACAGCAGATGCTAGCCATCGGAAGGGGACTGATGTCAAACCCGAAGATCATCTTATTGGATGAGCCCTCAATGGGCTTAGCGCCGATTATTGTAAACGAGATACTAGAAAATCTAGTAGTGATTAAAGAGAAGCTGGGTACCATGGTCATTCTCGTTGAACAGAACGTGAAGGCCGCTTTAAAAGTCGCAAATCGGGCCTATGTCATTGATCAGGGCAGAATTGTCCTGCACGGAACCAATGAAGAGATCGGCAATAATCCGGAAGTCATGTCAGCCTACTTAGGAATCAAAAAGACAGGATAATGAAGGATTACAAGGGAGTGGATGTTCATGTTTCAATTATCTGAGGATCACATCGCCATTCGAACGCTAGCGAGGGACTTTGCTAATGATGTCATTTTCCCCATCGCAAGAAAGTATGATGAGGAAGAAACGTTTCCGATGCACCTCATGAAAAAGTTTCGGGAATGCGGCCTTGTCAATTTGGGCATTCCGGAGGAATATGGCGGACCGGGAATTGATAAGATTTCACAGGCGCTAATCTTGGAAGAGTTGGCTCGAGGCTGTGCGGGAATCACCACGAGCCTAGATGGCAACTCCTTGTCGTCCTATCCCATTCTCGTGGGTGGGAGCGAAGAATTAAAGAAACGATTTTTAACCCGGCTAACGCATGGGGAAGAGTTTGCTGCGTTTGCCCTGACGGAGCCTGAAGCGGGAAGCGATGTCGCCAACGCGTCTACAACGATCAGAAGGGTAGGGGATGAATATATCCTCAACGGGGACAAATGCTTTATTTCCAACGCGAGCTTTGCGCATTTCTTTGTCGTCCTGGCCAAGCAGCCGGAACTAGGGGATGTCAGAAAGTTCTCGGCTTTGATTGTCGAGCGGGAGTCAGCGGGAGTAACCATTGGACCAAAGGAGAAGAAAATGGGTCTTCGCGCTTCGGATACGGCATCGGTCTCCTTTTCGGAAGTGAGGGTCCCGGTTGCCCATCGCATCGGAAATGAAGGGGAAGGTTTTAAGATTTTCATGAAGGCACTCTCTTATGCCCGTCCCATGGTAGGGGCGCAGGCGCTAGGCGTTGCGCAAGGGGCTTATGAAGCAGCGCTGGCTTATTCCAAAGAGAGGAAGCAGTTCGGTCAACCCATTTCCCAATTTCAAGCCATTCAATTTATGCTGGCGGATATGGCCATGAATATTGAAGCGGCCCGTTTACTGGTGCATAAAGCAGCCTTTCTGTTGCAGGAAGGCCGACCATCGATGAAGCATGCTTCTTTTGCCAAGTGCTTTGCAGCAGATACCGCCATGAAGTTGACTACAGACGCCGTGCAAGTCTTTGGGGGATATGGTTACATCAGGGAATACCCTGTGGAGAAATATATGCGCGATGCAAAAATAATGCAAATCTATGAAGGGACGAATCAAATCCAGCGCGTGGTCATTGCGAAGGAGATTTTGTCTTAGATTAAGATATTCAAGCCTAGAACGTCGTGGTTCTGGGCTTGTTTTATGTGCTTATCACCATGTAGCTATTTCTTTTCACTGGAAAAATATATAATGGTCATGTAAACTTAAGGAAAATATGGAAAAGAGATATCGGTGGCGGTGATAGGATGAATAATGACGACAACAAGGTTAGACTGGCTAAACGCGGTGAAGTAGCACGGGGAATTTATCATATCGAGGTGCCGACCCCATTTGCGGTAGGGCCAGTTAATATTTATCTTCTGGAAGGGGAAAGGTTAACGCTTGTTGACGTGGGCCCCTTAACACCGGAGGCTTGGCAAGCTGTAACACAGGGAATCGAAGACATAGGTTATAGCTTAAGTGACATTCAACAAGTTGTATTAACCCACAATCATGTGGATCATACAGGACTATTGGAACGTATGCGTCTAGCCTCTGGAGCTCGTACGTTTTCCCATCCTTTAGCTGTATCCTACGTAGAGTGGAATGAAGAATTTAGCGCTTTTCACCGACAGTTTTTTGATAAGCTGTATCGTGAAAATGGAGTGCCGGAAGAATCTCTGAGCATTATTGAAAAGTATCATAAGAGGATGATGACATTTGCCGAACGGAGCCAGATCGATGAAGTGCTGAAACATGAGCAGGCAATGCCTGGGTTATCCGAGTGGCAAGTTTTGTACACGCCTGGCCATAGCCAGGACCATATCTCACTTTACCGAGCAGAAGATGGGGTGATGATCGCAGGCGATCATCTAATCAAGCATATTTCCTCAAATGCTTTTGTTGAGCCTCCTCAAGGCCATTCCGATCAACGGCCTCTAACGCTGGTTCAGTATCGCACGGCATTGGAGATGTGTGCAAGCAAAGAGATCGAGATCATTTTTGCAGGCCATGGTGAGCCGATAACGAACCATCGCGAGTTGATCTCGCAACGTTTGCAAAAGAATTGGGAACGGACAGACCGACTTCGCCAACTATTGCGGGATGGTGAAAAAACAGCCTATGAATTGGCAACTTTACTATTCCCTACGAAGTATAAGAAGGAGCTTCCTTTGGTTTTGTCGGAAACTTTAGGACATATTGATTTGTTAATGATCCTTCATCAATTGGAAGTAAGAGAGAAAGACGGTGTTCTGTATTATTCTATTTGATTTGGATAGCTCTTTTTAGGATGAAACTTAAAAAGGGCTTTTTTATTTGCGCAACGAAAGGGGATAAAACCGTTCATCAAGAATGAAATTATATGCATTTTTGCTTCATTATGACTGTAGAAGGAAGAACGAAATTGTATTACAATAGGACTAAACGTTTTTATAGTAATTTACCAAATCTGAATATTGTGCTTTTGGAAGCGCTCTTTATAGAAATAGAGAAAACCAAAACACTTAAGATATAAACAGTTATTTTCAAGAATCAGATAAAAAGATAGGTAGGATAAAGGAGAAGTAATATGAAACCTAGATCATTGCTATTTACTATTTTCGGCTTATATATCCGTGATTATGGCAGCGAAATTTGGATCGGAAGCTTAACGAGGCTTATGACACCTTTCGGGTTTACAGAGCAAGCGGTTCGGGCCGCGATTTCTCGCATGTTCCGTCAAGAGTGGATTGAGTCAAGAAAGATAGGCAATAAAAGCTACTATTCCATGACTCCTCGTGGGGTGAAGAGATTGGAAGAAGCTGCGGCAAGAATTTACCGTCGCGATGTGAACCAATGGGATGGCACTTGGAATATTGTCAGTTACAGTATTCCGGAAAAGAATCGGGAACTGAGGGATCAACTGCGCAAAGAGCTGTCCTGGCTCGGCTTTGGAATGCTGTCCAGCAGTACCTGGATTAGCCCCAATAAGCTAACAGGCAAGGTAGAGGATCTCATTGATGCCTATGATTTAAAAGGATATGTGGAAATATTTGCGTCTGCCCATCAAGGGAGTGGGGAACCTAGGAGCTTAATTGAGCGATGCTGGAATCTTGAAGAAATTAATGGCTTTTATCAAGCTTTTATAGATGAATATAAACCGCGTTTTGAGGATTTTAAGCAAAAGAAATGGAATGCCCCCTCCGATTTGGATAGCTTTTGCTTCATCGAAAAGACTCAGATGGTCCATCAGTATAGAAAATCCTTATTTATTGATCCTAATCTACCGAAAGAATTGCTGCCTGATTACTGGCTGGGAGAGACAGCCGCTCGTTTGTTTGAAGAATATGACGCACTACTAGACCCTGGTGCAAAGAGGTTCTTTAATGAGGTGCTGGTCACTCCAAATGATAAAGAGCTATGTACTACCATGGGGAAATAATATTGGGACAGTAAAAAATAAAAGTGAACAAAAGCCGTCTACTATCATGGAGTAGACGGTTTTTTGGCACGGTCAGCAATGGGATTTGTTTGGCTTGCGGGTTGTAGTCATTACACTATTGTGAGTTTGGGGATCCGTTTCGTGATCAAACAGTTCCACCTTGGGAGAATTTATAAAAAATCGTGAGTATGACCTCCATTAATCCGGGTGAGCCGGTCCATAAGTCGTTTTTAACCCAGCCAATCTGTAATGATTTCCTACCCTATGGGTCATTTCCCATCGGAGGAGTTGAAGAAAAGAATGAACGGAGATATCGAAGACTTTTTGAACGTCCATTATTAAATCGATATGTGATTCGTGGGTTGGAAGCACACCGACTATGATGTTGCGGCTATATTTTTTAGGAGGTCATCACTTTGCGTGATGACCTCTTCTTTTATTTATCTTAATACAGATCCCGCTATTTCAAGAAAATGATTGATTTCCATCTTAAAAGATGATACATTTACCTGACAGTCGTCAGGGGGTGGAGCAATTGACGGTTAATCGAATAAAACAAGTGGCATTAACTCATTTTGCCATCAACGGATATGACGGAACCTCATTAGCTCAAATAGCCGAAACCGTTGGGATAAAAAAGCAATCCATTGCAACTTACTTCCGAAAAAAAGAAGACTTGTTTTTAGCCGTGTTTGAAGAAATGGTCCGAGACTACATTAGTTTCATAAAAAAATTGCATGATGAATTGCACTCAGAAACAGTAGAGAAAAAACTGCAGTATATTTTGTATCAAAGCTACCAATACAAAGTGAAGAATCCTGAACAAACGGCTTTTTATAAACGAGCGATACATTTTCCGCCACCGTTCCTAGAAACAAAAATCCGCGATGAAATTACTAAAATGGAGGAACAATCCTCTGTATTATATCGGGACGTTTTTGAAGAAGGGATACGGACAAATGTCATAAAAAATCAGGAGCTAGAAAATCTTTTAGCTGCTTATTATTGCTTAATAGATGGAATCACCATGCAAATGTTTTTTTATGATACAGAGGAATTTAATAAACGCCTTTCGAGTATCTGGAAGATTTTTTGGGATGGGATCAAACAAAAGGAAGACTTTAGGAAAGGATGATTTTCATGGAAGCCAAACGTGTTACCACTCAAAAACAATTAGAGGATGCGTTTCATATTAGACGGGCCGTATTTGTTGAGGAACAAGGAGTGCCTTTAGCAGATGAATTCGATGAACATGAAGACCATGCGGAGCACATCTTGGTCTATTTCGAAGGTCAACCGGTTGGGACGGGAAGAATGCGAATTGCAGATGAAATGGCCAAACTGGAAAGAATTTGCCTTTTGGCTCCATATCGGAAGTATGGGCTTGGCAAATTGATCATAGGGACCCTTGAACAGCTAGCGAGTGAAAAGGGGATGACAAAGGCGAAATTACATGGACAAACACATGCGGAGGGGTTTTACCAAAAGCTAGGATACGAGACGAAGTCCCCTGTCTTTATGGAGGACGGAATTCCGCATGTTTTGATGGTGAAAAATCTTTAAGATGGAACTAATACTTCGACGATTTACATTTTATACTTTAGGAATCCTCATTTTAACCTTCGGGATTGCCCTGTCTATTCTATCAAACTTGGGAACCAGCCCCTTTGATGCCCTGCTTGTTGGTTTATATCGGAGCTTTGGATTAACTATAGGGAGCTGGGAAATCGTTGTAGGTCTTTTAATGGTTATATGTAACGCTCTAGCCGAAAAACGCCGTCCTGAATACTTGGCCTTATTAACCTCGTTCATTACGGGAATTGGTATTGATTTGTGGATGTATCTCTTAGCTGACTGGTTGCACCCCATTACTATCCTAAGCAGAACCATCTGTTTAGTTATGGGTATGGTGGTTGGCGGTTTGGGCATCGCGATCAACCTTCAGTCCAATTTTGCACCCAATCCGATGGACCGCTCGATGCAAGTGGTAAGAAATTTAACGGGTTTGAATTTCGCGATTTCCAGAGCATTAATAAGTATCGTACTTGTACTTCTCGCTTTTATGTTTGGCGGCCCCATTGGAGTGGGGACCATTTTATCCGCCCTTTTTACAGGAGTGATGATTAGCTTTTTTATGCCATTGGTTGCATTAGATAAAAAACGTACGAATTCACAAGAAAGATTATCGTCATAATGGCGCAGTTAATTCTTCTATATGGTCATAAAGAAAAGAGTATGAGTTGGGATTATCCCATTACTCATACTCTTTTTTATCCTTCTTTTGTAGGTGCTAAGAAATTTGTTGCATTTTCTTTTTCTGGCCTTACCGCCATCGTGCCTCCTAATAAAAAGGCCCCGCTTATAAAAAAGACAGAGATGACACCTACCCATGATCCTACGATTCCAAAGAATATGGGGGCAATCAGTTGGGAAAGCCGGTTGGTTGTAAGCCGCAGGCCGAGAACTTCTCCGGTCCTTGATTTGGGGGAGACGTTATAGGTGGTGGTCATGGACAGAGGCTGTCCGCAACCCAGGCCAAATCCCATTATTGCGCTCCACAAAGCGAGCAAATAAACCTGACTTGTGAATGGAACCAGAAGAAAAGATAGCCCTGCAATGACGATAGAAGCAATAAGGATTCGATCCCGACCGTAGGTATCTGCAAGCTTGGTTAGGCAGACTCGCACCATCATCATGGCAAAGCCTTGGATGGACAAAATCCAACCGATGGTGGAAGCAGATATGCCCATATCTTTCGCATACAACGGAAAGTAGGCTACAAATATATCCCGTGAATATAAAACTAAGGCACTAGAAATCAAGGCTTTTCGCAGCACAGATATTTTTAGCAAACCAATGGATGCAGTTAGGCCAATCTTTTTGTTTATTTTTGGCTGAATGGTGTGTGGGATAAGCAAAGAAATGGCTATCGGCACAACGCAAAGGAGAAGGGATACAAGAAAAGCTGATCCATAAGAAAAATACTGGACTAAGTACCCGCCTGTAACTGGACCCAAGATGGATGCCAGAGACACCGCGGTCGAGAATATGCCGAAATAGTGATCCCGCTTTTCAGGCGGTGACCAGTTTCCAAGTACGTTCTGTAAGGAAAGAACGACAAACACATGGGATATGCCAGCGATGACTTGGCTTACATAGAGGGCCCACATGGCAGGGAATAGGAAAGGAAGGCACATTCCGATAGCAACCCCAATCATGCCAAACAAGACAGGGAGGCGATCTCCCACTTTATCAGCAATCTTTCCCGCATAGATCGCGATCAATAAGGGAAAAAAAGCGTAAGTGGCAGTTAACACGCCAATTTCAAACGTGCTGGCTCCCAATTCCGAAGCAAACAATGTGATGATGGGCCTGGTTAGATTAAGAACTAACTGAAAGCCGAAAATGATAATAATGACTGTTTGAAGAACCATCTTAATTCACCTCTTTGAGTTAACGATATTATACTCTGTTGCATCTCTGGGTGAAAATATCAAAAGGCTATGGCTTGCCATAAAAAAAAATTATGGCATAAAAAATGCTAGAACCCCAATCAAAAGCAGGAGCTCTAGCTACTATAGCTTAAATATCATGTTTGAAATCCAATCCCTCTACAAAGTCGACAAACGCTTTGACGATCTTCGTTTCTAGCGACTTCTGATGATAGAACATCCATGTTTTTCGAACGATAGGCTTGCCGTCTTTATCTGTCAGATTAATGCGGTGAAGATGAGGATGTTTATCGGCAAACACGCTTGGCAGAATCCCATATCCTAACCCGTTGATTACCATTTCTGTGCATGTATCGCCTTTGTCCACTTCCATGACCATATTGGGTGGTTCCGAGAAATTCCGGCTCCACCAATGATCGATAATATCTTTTAAAAGAGCATCCGATTCATACTCAATTCTTGGCAATTGAGGTAATTGCTCAAGCTCCAACTTGCTACTAGAAGTAACGCAAATATTTTCTTCAAAAAGAAGCGACTTGCATTCTGGCCAGTCGTACTCTCCGCGTACAATCCCGACATGGACATTTTGGTTATAGATATGATTAAAAACCGTCCGGCTAAATCCGTTGATCACTTTAAATTCTACTTTAGGAAATTTTTTGCGGAAAAGGCCTAAAAGGCGGGGCATTTTATACCTCGATATGTAATTGGAAACCCCCAGGCGCAAGGTTCCGACGACCTCTTCTTCAATATTCAGTGTCTGCTCTTTGATTTCACGCAGGCGATCCAGCATCTCATCCGCACATTTGGCTAAATACTCTCCTTGGGGGGTAAAGTGAACGCCTTTGCTCCCGCGCTCCACAATGGTGACTTTGAATTCTTTTTCCATTTGCTGTAGTCGTTTCGTTAAGGAGGGTTGCGTAATATACAAGCTCTCCGCGGCTTTGGTAATATTCATTTTTTCATACAAGGCTTTCAAAATGAGCCAATCCCGATCATCCATGGATCATCCCTCCTGGTGGTGATAAGACAGCAACAGTTCTTCCAGTAGTACATTACCACATTTCATAGCGTCATAGACAGGCTAGGTGGAGCAGCAAGGATGAAAAGGATCATAGGCAAAAGTTATGGATACCAATTCGTTTTCGATATTTTTCATCATTCCTAAGCCATAGTATAGTTTTCTTAATAAATTTGAAAGGATGAGAAGACAATGGCTACTTATAAAATTGGTGTTTTGTATGGAGACGGGATCGGTCCGGAAATTACGAAAGCGACCGTAGAGGTGCTTTCGGCTGCAGTGGAGCATTTCAGCAACACCAAGCTAGAATTGATTGATTTGCCTATGGGATGGGTGGGTATTGAGGAACATGGTGATCCAATCCCGCAAGTGACGAAGGATGCTCTAAAAGAAACGCACGGGTGGATTATGGGACCCCATGATTCTGCTGCTTACCCTGCCGAGCATAAAGCGAATCGCAACCCAAGCGGCGAGCTGCGCCATTACTTTGATTTGTATTCCAATGTCCGGCCTGCGAAAACAATGCCTGACATCAAAAGTGTCGCTGGGGAAGCCGATCTGGTGATTTTCCGGGAAAACACCGAAGGCTTCTATTGTGACCGGAATATGTATGTGGGATCAGGTGAATGGCAGATTACACCTGATATCGTGATTTCGGCCGGAGTATTTACTAGAAAAGCGACGGAAAGAATTGCTCACGAAGCTTTTCGCATGGCGATGCAGCGACGTAAAAAGGTCACCATCGTTCATAAGGCTAACGTAATCAAGCTGGGAACAGGATTATTTCTAAATGTGTGCCGTGAAATCAGCCAGCAGTATCCAGAAGTAACGGTGGATGACTATCATATTGACGCCATGGCTGCCCACCTTGTCAGACGGACAAAAGATTTTGACGTCATCGTTACGGAGAATATGTATGGGGATATCCTTTCTGATCTCACCGGCGAATTGGTCGGCAGCTTAGGTCTTGCCCCTTCCATCAATACGAACGAAAATCAAGCGATGGCTCAAGCGGCTCATGGTTCGGCGCCGGATATTGCTGGAAAGAATATTGCAAACCCTATGGGAATCATGTTATCAACGGTGATGTTCCTGGATTGGCTGTCGGGTCGGCATGATGATCCGGAATTGTCCCAGCTGGCACGCCATATGGAAAACGCGATCATGGCAACGGTAGCGGAAGGCGTTCGCACTATGGATCTTGGCGGGGATGCATCGACTAGCGAATTTGCTGCGGCTATTGTGGAGAGGTTAGCGATATGAGGTTGTAGTGGGAAATTCGAGATTAAGGATTAACTGCTCCGGCTCATAAGGGCCTTTCTCAAGATAAGGGAATTCATTTCCACTATTTAGGTCGAATTGGGGAAAAAGTGAAATTTAAAGGAGATACTTTTTCCCTTATTTATATGGTTTTAATGTATTTTTCTCGAATAGGGGAAGAATTTATCATTAATTTATGAACTAAGTCCTCAAGCCACTCTATCTCAGCTGTTTCTGATGAAAACTCCTCATTTTTAAATATTCCAAATTGGCATGTTTGGCGATGAATAATCGCTATTTTTCTTATGTCTGCACATCTAATAGAATGAAAACAAGGAAAGGAGATCTAGAGCGAGGAAAGTCCAAATTATTGCCGATGATACAACAGGGGTCAATGATATCGGATTGGTATCCAGCAAACAGCCGTACTCGGTCAAGCTTGTAACGTTCAGTACGTATATGATTTGGAAGCGAATTCGGATGTTTTGATTACTGACACCCATAGCTGATTGATTCCCCTCAGAGTGGCGGATTAACCAAGACGTCGTCAATATCGTACATGAGTAATCCGAGCATCCTCAAGTCGCTTGGGGCTTGATCGCCAGTATGTTTATCGGCAATTTGATGCTGCTCATCCTGAATATGCCGCTTGTTAAGATGTTCGCCAAAATTATTGAAACGCCAAAGAAATATTTGCTTCCTAGTATTATTGCCATCTCGTTTTTTGGCGTATATGCGGTGCAGTTCTCGACCTTTGACTTAATCCTGCTCCTTGTTTGCGGTATCGTGGGTTACTATTTGCAGAAGAATGACTTTCCGATTGCTCCCATTGTACTCGGCCTGGTTTTGGGTCCAATGATAGAAAACAACATAAGACGGGCATTGACGGCCTCCAATGGTGATTTTATGGTGTTTTTGCAAAACCCCATCTCCCTCGTGCTTCTAATTATTGCCTTGCTGTGGGTGGCAGTGCCGCTTATTCTGCGGATGAGAGGGAAGAACGTCATTATTAATGAAGAAGCGTAGATGAGATGATCTATCATTCCTTTTTTTCATACCTAGACATAATTTATTGATATTTTATAAAGTCGCATGACTAGATTATGCTGAATACAAGAAAAGAAGATAGAAGGAGAGTAAACCGATGAGTATAATAGACCAATTTAAGGAAGTTCCCACGACCTGCATCTCGGACACGATGCAAGGGTTGAATAACCTGGATCCAGCGATTAAGCCATTAAAGGATGAATATCGAGTGGCAGGAAGAGCATTCACCGTAAAGATGCCTGTCGGGGACAATCGGATATTTCTACAAGCAATTAGGGAAGCCAAGCCAGGGGATGTTCTTGTGGTAGATGCCAAGGGAGATACCTACCGTCTGTAGCTGGTGACTTTATTGTTGGTTTGGCACAGTCGTTGGAAATTAACGGTATTATAGCCGATGGAGTCATTCGAGATATCGATGGAATTAAGCAATTAAATTATCCCGTATTTTGTAAGGGAACGACGGTTGCGGCAAGCGGAAAAGAAGGAATGGGAGAACTGAACGTACCGATCTCTTGCGGAGGTGCTACGATTCATCCAGGGGATATTATCGTTGGCGATGCGGACGGGGTGGTGGTTGTCCCTCAAGCCATCGAACAAGAAGTGCTAAAGAAGGCTTTAGAAAAGCTAGATTCTGATATAAAAAGAGCAGAAAAAGTCTCAGGTAAACGGGACGAAGTCATCAATTATTTGGATAACTTTCTTTCCAAGTAAAAAAACTCCTATCAGAATAATTCAAAGAAGCCAGACCGCTTTAAGTGGAAGTTTTTTATGCAGAATAAGGGGGATAGTTCGAGGGAGTTTATACTTTCTTATTCTGAAAAAAGAATGGGGTGGAGAGACATGGAAGACACCATTAAAGATACATGGAGAACTCGCGCAACACTAACGATCAACGACAAAATATATGATTACTTTCGAATCCATGCTCTAGAGGAACAAGGGATGGGAAACGTGGCAAGACTCCCCTACTCGGTGAAAGTTCTCTTGGAATCGGCTGTTCGCGAATTTGATGGCGTCGCGATTACAGAAGAACATATCAGCAAGCTAGCAAACTGGACGGCAGAACGCGATCCGAATCAGGAGGTTCCATTTAAGCCGGCTCGTATCCTTCTGCATGACACAACAGGACTGCCAGCGATGGTGGATATGGCCTCGATGCGTGAGAGTATGCAGCGTGCAGGAGGCAAGGTTTCAGCCGTCAATCCTCTTATTTCTGTGGATCTTGTGGTAGATCATTCCATTACCGTGGATTATTTCGGAAGACCTGATGCGATGGAGCTGAATGAGAAAATCAATTTTGAACGCAATATGGAAAGATTCCGCTTTTTCCGATGGGCGCAAAAAGCGTTTGATAACTTCCGGGTGGTTCCTCCGGCTTCTGGCATTATGCATCAAATTAATATGGAATATCTGGCCTCGGTCGCTGCCACCAAAGAGGAAGATGGTACAATAGTCTATCCGGATTCTCTTGTAGGAACAGATTCCCATACGACAATGATCAATGGGATGGGAGTCGTCGCATGGGGGGTTGGCGGAATCGAAGCTGAAGCGGCCATGCTGGGGCAGGCATTATATTTTGTTGTTCCTGAAGTGGTTGGATTCAAATTTACCGGTTCGCTTCCGGAAGGGACAACGGCAACAGATCTTGCTCTAACGGTAACGAATATCCTCCGCAAAAAAGGTGTGGTCGGTAAGTTTGTAGAGTTTTTCGGAGCAGGCGTATCGTCACTGAGTATAGCCGACCGGGCAACGATTGCCAATATGGCACCAGAATATGGAGCGACGATGGGCTTTTTCCCTGTTGACCAAGAGACTTTAAACTACCTAGCGTTAATTGGTAGAAGTGAAGAGCAGATCGCCCTCGTTGAGACGTATTATAAGGCCCAAGGCATGTTTATGGCTCCGGATAAACCCGAACCTATCTATTCGGAGCTCATTGAACTCGATCTCTCCACTGTCGTACCTAGCCTTGCAGGGCCTAAACGTCCGCAAGACCGCATTGACTTGACGGAGATGAAACAGAATTACCATGAGGTCATACGAAACCCGGTGGACAAGGGCGGATACGGATTGTCTGAGGGCGATTTGAAGAAAGAAATCGAGGTCAAGCATCCTAACGGGGAAAAATCATTAATCAAGAATGGAACCGTCGTCCTTGCAGCCATTACGAGCTGCACCAATACGTCGAATCCCAACGTACTGATCACAGCAGGCCTTGTTGCTAAAAACGCGGTTGAGAAAGGACTGAAAAAGCCAGCGTATGTGAAAAGTTCCTTGACGCCTGGGTCCCGTGTGGTAACGGATTACTTGAGCGAATCGGGACTCCTCACGTATCTTGAAGCGCTAGAATTTCATATTGCAGGCTACGGTTGCGCGACGTGCATCGGTAATTCAGGTCCACTGCCCCATGAGGTAAGTCAAGCAATCCTGGAAAATGACTTGACCGTAGCCGGGGTCTTATCTGGAAACCGGAACTTTGAAGGACGTGTGCATCCAGAAATCAAAGCCAACTATTTGGCTTCGCCTCCTCTTGTGATCGCATACGCATTAGCGGGTACTGTGGATATTGATCTGACGACAGAGCCTATCGGCTATGACCAAAAGGACCAACCGGTTTATTTAAAGGATATATGGCCTTCTTCAGGAGAAATCCAAAAATGGCTGGGTCACGCGGTTCGCCCTGAACTGTTCCGTGAGCGCTATAAGGAAGTATACAATGCGAATGATCTGTGGAATGAAATTGATGCTCCTGAAAGTGAGCTTTATGACTGGAATGAAACATCTACGTACATTCAAAATCCTCCGTTCCTGGATGAACTGCCTGAGCTTCCTGGTGACATTCAGGAAATGAAAGGCGCTCGCACGCTAGCCATTTTAGGAGACTCGGTCACTACGGATCATCTCTCCCCATCGGGTGCAATCAGGCCAGATAGCCCTGCCGGACGTTATTTGCTAGAGAACGGAGTGAAACGAGAAGATTTTAATTCTTATCCTTCTAGAAGAGGAAACCATAAAGTCATGATCCGAGGAGCTTTGGCGAATCATAGAATCCGCAATCGAATGGTTCCGGGAACAGAGGGCGGGGTAACCAAGTATTTGCCGACTGGTGAAATCATGACGATCTTTGAAGCTAGCATGAAGTATCAGGAAGATCAAACCCCGCTATTCCTTATCGCCGGGAAAGAGTATGGAACAGGAAGCTCACGGGATTGGGCAGCTAAAGGAACCCATTTACTTGGGGTGAAAGCGGTCATTGCGGAAAGCTTTGAGCGTATTCATCGAAGTAACTTAGTTGGGATGGGGGTTCTTCCCTTACAGTTTGTACCTGGAACAAGTGCTGCATCTCTCGGTTTTACCGGCCATGAAACCTTTGAAACAATTGGCTTAGGCCAGTCGATCAAACCAAGCCAAACGATAAAGATTCAAGCGACTCGAGAGGATGGAAGTTCTTTTCATTTTGAGACGATTGTCCGTTTGGATAGTGTTGTGGATATTGAGTATTACCGCAATGGCGGGATTATGCAAAAAGTAGTTCGTCGTTTAAAAAGCAGATAATAGATCGATATATGGATGAAGAGGTGTCCCAAAAGGGAGCCTCTTTTTTCTTTGCTAAGCATAGGGATTTCTTCATTTTGGGGGGCGGGGGTAGGGGAGCGGTTAACAGGAGAAAGTCCGACTATTTTTAAAAATGGATGATTTTTGGCGAAAATAGCGGGAGAAAGTCCGGTTATTTCTATAAAACAAAGAAAAAAACCAGGTTTTTTTAGATTTAACCGGATAAAATCCGCTTATTTTTCGTGTTTTTGGTCTAATTCATGGAATAGTCGGAGAAACTCCTGCTATCAGTTACCTGCAAGAAGAGGATGGAGGAATCAAAAGAATCTTTCCCTTGCTTTTCCTATTTTCCATAAACTCTTGAGCTGCCCTCGCTTCTTCAAGCGGGAATTGGTTGCCTATAACGATCCGCAACCGATCTTCTTTGATAAAGCCGAGTACCTTATCAGCTATGCTGCCTAAATGGTCGGGCCGATGTTTTCTCGTTGTTCCTAAACTGAACCCCAAGACAGATCGGCAGCTGGCATGAAGATCTTTGGTTTGTATGTTTGCCGTCTGCCCGCTGGCATTGCCAAAATGAACTAATCTACCGTAATAAGCTAAACAATTTAGGCTTTGTTCGGCTACGACTCCGGAAATCGAGTCTAAGACCACATCTGCCCCTTTGCCTTCCGTGATTTCAAGTGTTTTTTCCACAAAATTTTCTCTGGAGGTATTAATGACATAATCCGCCCCCGCATCCAAGGCGACCGAAACCTTTTCATCTGTGCTTACTGCTCCGATGACCTGTTTTGCACCAAGAATTTTCGCAAGTTGTATGGCTGTTGTACCGATCCCTCCTGCTGCAGCATGGATTAGAACGGTTTCACCGGGCGTGATCCGCCCTACTTCGGCTAACAGCGCATAAGAAGTAAAGGAGACGATCGGACAAGCTGCGGCCGTGATGAAATCGACCTGATCTGGCAAGGCAAACGTAAGATTGCTATCGGCAACCGCATATTCAGCATAAGACCCGTTTTTAGGGAAGGCAATGACGCGTTGCCCTACATGAAATTCCTTTACATTTTGACCGATTTCGCAAATGGTTCCGGCACAATCCAGACCCGGTATAAACGGTGGCTGCTTGCCATCTTTATTCCCGTAACGCGCCTTTATATCGGCAAAATTAACACTGGTCGCTTCCACTTGGATCAATACTTGATGGGGGCCAACGGTTGGTTTCTCAACCTGTCGATATTCGAGCACTTCAGGGCCGCCGTAGCTTGAAACGAGTACTGCATTCAAAGGTAAACCCTCCTTTATGTATTAGTAGAATACGGAACATTCATGCTACTGAAATCAATATAATACAAACCTTTCAGATTTAAAACTCATATTTATAACAAAGAAGTGATATTCCAATTCGTTATGGACAGCTATGAAAATCCAATATTTTTATACTAGCTCATACAGGAATACAATAAATTCATGGAAGTGACCGATGCTGTAGGTCAGTTGGAAGAATGATCAGGTCATTTGACATATGATGGGGGAAACGCAAAGGAGGGGATGGCACATGCCGGAGGAAAACCAAGAGAAAATCAAGGAAACCGTGAAAGACCAGTTTGCAAGAAATGCAGAAAAGTATGTGACGAGTGAAACCCATGCCAAAGGGGATGATTTGGCCCTTATGGTCGAGTGGATGCAGCCGAAAGGGGACTGGACCGTACTGGACATTGCTACAGGTGGCGGTCATGTAACGAAACACCTGTCTCCCCATGTTGCTCATATTTTTGCCACGGATCTAACACGTGAAATGCTGGCCACAGCTCAAAGACATCTCTCGCGGACTTGCGAAAATGTGTGGTATATGGTGGCTGATGCCGAAGAACTGCCATTTCTCGATCAGACTTTTGATGTAGTCACCTGCCGCATCGCCGCTCACCACTTTCCGAAGCCGAGTAAATTTGTGCAGGAAGCCGCGAGAGTGCTGAAGCCCGGCGGAAAGTTTCTGTTGATTGATAATGTGGTCCCGGATGACGACCAGCTGGATGTATTCGTGAACAAGCTTGAATATTTAAGAGATAATAGCCACGTACGATGCCACCGCATGAAGGAATGGAAGGCGTGGGCAACGGATTCTGGTTTCGAAACGGTAAATTCGCGTCTCCGAAAAAAGACCTTTGATTTCCCGACATGGGTCAGGCGAACGACTCAGTCGGAAGAACAAGTGGAGCTTGTTGAGCAGCATATTCTGCAATCCGATCAGAAGATGCAGCTATATTGCGGATTAATTATAAAGGATGGCCAAATCTCAACCATCCATATTGATGAATGGATGGTTCTATTTACAAAACCTTGTTAAAAACTTGTGGTGGAGGTGTTGGCAATGGGCGGCATTGGAACAAAAGCGATTATTGATATTAACCAAACGGCGAATCGGTTTGAGTCAAGTATCGTACTTAGGATGAACGATAAAAACCTGGATGCTAATAGTATTCTGGGGTTGAGTATGACACTTCTTAGTGCAACATCGTATAAGCTTGAGATCCATGGAACGGATGAAGCAGAGGCCAAAGCGGCCATGGTCGAGATGTTTAATAAACATAATCTGATATTAGAAAGACTAAAAGGGTTAAAAGAGAGATCCAAGCGGTGTTAACCAGTCCCGATATGAGCGTAAAATCGATGATGGCTTTATTGTCTTAAAAAATGAAAATCAGAGCCATATTAATTGTAAAAAAGAAGACAAAGGGCATTCATGCTCAATGTCTTCTTTTTTATGAAATTGGATAGTGTATCTTATAGTCTATGGCCATCCCATTCGTCAATAAACTTCACAAAAGCTTTCACTACATTTAGCTCTAGGAATTCCTTATGATAAAACATCCATGTCTTTCTTATAATAGGTTTACCTTCTTTATTCGTTAGGTCTACCTTATAAATCTCTTCTATATTTTCGAGAAACATGGAAGGGATGATGGCATACCCTAAACCATTTATGACCATTTCTTTGCATGTATCTCCTTGGTCAACTACCATGGCCAGGTTGGGGGTGAGTATAATGTTCAGCCCACCAATCATCAACTAATCTCTTATAGAGGGAATCCGTACGGTAATTGATTCTAGGCAACTGAGGGAGCTGGTTTAAATCAAGCTCATATTTTGAGGCAATGCATAGCTTTTCTTCCAGTATTAATTTTTTCTGATCGGGCCAGGTGTAGTCTCCTCGAACAAATCCGATATGGACATCCTGGTTATACACTAAATTGAAGACGTCTTTACTAAACCCCGTCTCGACTTGAAAATCAACTTGTGGATACTGTTCTTTAAATTGCCTTAAAAGGCCAGGCAGTTTATATTTGCTGAAGAAATTTGAAACGCCTAATCTTAACGTGCCAGCGACCCGGTGATTGAAGTTTTTGAGATCTTCTTTAATTTCCCTTAGAGTAATGAGCATTTCTTCTGCTCGCTTAGCCAGATACTCTCCCTCCGGAGTAAATTGCACACCTTTTATTCCTCGATGGACAATAATTACCCCAAGGTCTTTTTCGATTTGCTTCAATCGCTTCGTCAGCGTGGGTTGAGCGATATACAAACTTTGTCTAGCTTTCGTAATGCTTTTCTCTTTAAACAGCGTGTGCAGAATCAGCCAGTCGCGATCATCCATTTTCATCCTCCAGTGGTTGTATCATTTTATATTAATACAATGGGATCTTAAGTTCCATTGACGAGAAGTTTCACTTAGAGCGGAAAGGGGATTGGTTTTCCTCTGGCTCGTTCAATATTGGTGGATTAAGGTTTGAAAAATATGTCGAAACTGAGGGTGATTACCTTATGTTACATTACGAAAATTTTATTCATGAAGTCGGTGATCATGTTGAAAGTTCAATCGCGAATGGTAATTGAAGCGGCTCCATAAGTTGGGAAGATCAAATACGAAACACTCATTCATGATGAAATGAAAATAAACAGTGAGGCCAATTTATTAATGGAGAAAATCAACGTGATTGGTTCGCTCAACCACGTTGATGGATAAAACAAAGTGCTTAATTTGGAGAAAATAGGAAAATACCAATTAGCTGCGGCCATCATATTATTTGAAATCGGAAGTGTCGCTTTATTCGAGCTGGGAATTGGGGCGAAGCAAGACGCTTGGCTGGCTGTGTTGTCAGGCATGTGCACCGGACTCCTATTGATGTGGGTCTATCTTTCCATCCAACACCGGGAGCCTGAAAAGAATCTCATACAAATTCTGTTAAGCTATTTGGGTCGATATATCGGGGGAAGCATCGCGTTTTTATATGTCGTTCATTTTGCTTATCAGTCCATGAGGAATACGCGAGACTTTGGAGACCTGATCCTCATAACGATCATGCCCCAAACGCCCATTTTTGTTGTTATGCTTGTACTGATTCTTTTGTCCAGCTATGCCATCTTTAAGGGAATAGAGGTCTTTTTCCGCACTTTGGAATTTTTGTTTCCCTTTGCCGTGCTGGGGTATTTCTCTCTCATCATCATGTTCTTTGTATCTGGGGTAATAGAGGCGGAACGGATCCTGCCGATACTGGAAAATGGAGTCAGGCCAGTGTTGAAAGAGGCGATTCCCAATATTCTCATGGTTCCGTTCGGGCAAATGGCGTTGTTCCTCATGTTTTGGAAGCATCTTTCCAATAAGAATGAACTTACCAAGATGACGATGCGTTCTTATGTATTCGTGGGCTTGTTTCTGGTAATGATCAATTGGCTTAATCTTGTCTGCCTTGGGGTGCCATTGACAAGTATTAGTACCATTCCGTTACTGCATTGTGTCCGCCTGATTCAAATTGCCGACTTTCTGGAGCGGTTTGATCCTGTTGTTGTATTGCTGCTGTTCATCGGCTTATACGCCAAGATGACGGCTTACTATCTGGGGGCTGTTCTTGCACTGTCCCAGCTGCTCCATATCGATTACAAAAAAGTCATGTGGCCAGTGGGGGCAGCCATTTTTTCAACTTCCTTTATTCCTTCTAGTTATATTCAGCATATTTGGATCGGCTTTAAGATAAGCCACAATACGGATTTTGTCCTGTTTCAGGCGATTATTCCCATTTTGCTGCTGTTGGTTATGGCGGTTAGAGGGCGAAGGAAACAAGCATAATTGGAACAAGAGGCGGGAGTTTATCCATGTTCAAGAAATGGTTTCAACGAGCAAACAAGAAAAAGAGAATAAAGTCAGAACCTAACCACCGGCCCAGCAGCAATGACTCCTTATCCGCCCGGTTATCGGTTAATGTGCAAAAAATCAAGGAAATCAGCGGAAACAGCCCGGATATCACAATACGCTGGATGGAAGCGGGGGCAGGAGGCGAATGGGACATTGCCGTTGTGTATATCAATGGGCTTGCTGACTCCAACACGGTGAATAATGTCATCGTTAAATCGCTGATGCAGGAAACCGAGAAAGAAGCAGGACAATCATGGATGGGCGTTGATGTTCTATCTTTGATTAAGAAAAGGGTTCTTACCGTTGGGGGTGTAGGAGACATTCACGATATGGACCAATTGTTATCCTCTTTATTTTCCGGGGATACGATTATCCTAGTCGAAGGATATGGCCGGGGACTATCCGCCGGTACCTTAGGATGGGAGCACCGCGGAGTGGAGGAGCCCCAATCCCAAACGGTCATTCGGGGCCCGAAGGAAGGGTTTACGGAAAACCTCACCACCAATACGGCCCTTCTCCGAAGAAAAATCCAAAGTCCCCAGCTTTGGATGGAAATGAAAAAAATCGGCAGAGTGACCCAAACCAAAGTGGCGGTGATGTATCTCAAGGGCGTGGCGAATGAAAAAGTCGTGGCGGAAGTGATGCTTCGATTGGACCGGATCGATACCGACAGCATTTTAGAGGGCGGCTATATTGAAGAATTCATTCAAGATGCGACCTTTACTCCTTTTCCGACGATTGCGAATACGGAGCGGCCTGATGCTGTAGCAGGAGCGATCCTGGAGGGGCAAATCGCCATCCTGGTCGATGGAACCCCATTTGTTCTGCTTGCACCAGTCACGTTCTTCAAATTTTTCCAATCCAGCGAAGATTACTATCATCGGTACGATATTTCGACTTTCATAAGGATTATGCGCTACACCGCTTTTATCGTGTCGATGCTGCTTCCATCCCTTTATATAGCCGTCACCACCTACCACCAGGAAATGCTGCCGACCACCCTTTTGATCAGTTTGATGGCCCAGCGGGAGGGGATTCCTTTTCCGGCTTTTGTAGAAGCGCTCATCATGGAAGTCACGTTTGAAGTTCTTCGCGAGGCGGGAGTTCGCATGCCGCGGGCGATCGGTCCAGCCATCTCCATCGTAGGCGCCCTTGTATTGGGACAAGCTGCCGTTCAGGCGGGGCTGGTTTCGGCCGGTATGGTCATTATCGTATCGTTTACTGCCATTTCCAACTTTGTGGCCCCGGCTTTCAACATTGCCATCGCCGCAAGGTTGCTTCGTTTCTTTTTTATGGTACTTGCTGCTACGTTGGGCCTGTTTGGCATTATGGCCGGCTTGATTGCCGTCTTAATTCATATGGCTGGACTTCGTTCTTTTGGAGTGCCTTACCTGACCCCGATGGCTCCGTTTATTCCAGCGAATCAAAAGGATGTTTTGGTTCGGGTGCCATGGTGGGCGATGTTTACCCGGCCGCGGCTGATCAGCCAGCATAACAGCATCCGCCAGGGGAAAAATCTTAAGCCTTCTCCCCATGAGGAAAAGGAAGAATTCGAATCGGAAAAGGATTGATTTTATATGCAGCAGGTGAGAATTACCACATGGCAGGTTATCCTTCTGATCATTAGTATGATCTTGCCTACTGCCATCTTGAGCGTTCCTTCGATGGTTGTGGAGCATGCCAGCTCCGATGCTTGGGTTTCCTTGCTATTGGCGACGGCCGCAGGAGTGGGGGGAGCTTATATATCCGGTACGATATCGATTAAGTATCCTCGCTTGACTATCTTCAAAATTATGGAGAAAACCTTGGGCCGTGTTCCGAGCAAGGTGATCGGGTTTATGATGACTTACTACTTTTTTGTCAGCGGTTTCGGCGTCCTGCGGCAGTTTGTGAATTTCATGGTGGACTCGGTCATGAAGCAGACGCCTCCGCTTGTATTTGGCATTGTTGCGGTTCTTTTGGTTATGTATGCCCTGTATTACGGAATCGAAGTGATTGCTCGGGTGAACCAAATCATTTTGATGACTAGTTTTTTCGTATTTTTATTGAGTACGTTGTTTTATCTGAAAGAAATGAAGTTCGATCGGCTGCTGCCCATCCTGGACACGCCTTTCAACCGGATTCTGATGGGGGCTGTTGCCCCTTTTAGCTGGCTTTCCGAATCCATGGTGATTCTGCTGTTGGCACCGTTTTTAATCCATCCGGGCAAAGCAAGAAAAGCCGCCGTTCTAGGAGTCGTCTTGACCGGCTTAAGTATGGCGTGGACGATTATTGGGTCCATTGCTATTTTTGGGGAAAAAACGCTGGCCTTGTTCGCCTATCCTACCTTTAACGTGTTCCGCATTATTGAAGTTGCTGGTTTTCTCGAGCGGATCGACGCCTTGTTCATTGCCGTATGGGTCGGGACGATGATCATGAAGCTTACCGTTTTTATGTTCTGCGGGTTTTATTGCTTCACCCAGACCTTCGGGATCCGGGAGCAGATTCCTTTCCTGTTTCCGTATGGCATGTTAACCATGTCCTTGTCTATTGTTTCCTGGAGAAATGTAGCCGAATTAAATCTTTATCAACTATATACGGCAACAAGCCGTTTGCTTTTTATCAATATTGTCATTCCGGCTATCCTCCTCATTGTTGTACTTTGGAAAAACAGAAAAAAGCGGGTGGGTACATGAAGCGCAGGTGCTTAACGCTCTTCGTCATTGTAATTTCTATCTTTCAAGTCGGCTGCTGGAACAGGATAGAGTTGAATGAAATAGGGGCTATAATGGGAACAGCCATCGATCTGGAGAAAGAGGAATGGGTGACTTCCTATCAAATCGTCATTCCCCAATCGATCGCCACCCAAGCGGGAGGGGGAGGCGGGGGGAGCCAGACCCCGGTTACGGTATTTTCAACAAAAGGGAAAAGCTTGCTTGAAACGATTCAGCGGATCAGTCTGGAATCATCCCGTACCCCTTTTTTCGCGCATAACCGGGTTCTTGTCATTAGCGAGAAGGTTGCTAAGGAGAAAGGGGTTACCGAAATCGTTGATTTTTATTTGCGTGACGGGGAGAGCAGGGAAACCATGGTTGTTGTATTGAGCAAAGGCCGTGCCCGGGATATATTAGAAGCACTTACTCCACAGGAAAAGATTCCTGCGCACGCGATCGATCAGATATTCAGGAGGACCGAAACCCAAATGTCCATTGCAAGAAGAATCAGACTGATTGATTTTGTGTCCATGCTGGTCAATCCACAAGCCAGTGCGGTTGTACCGGAAATACGGGTGTCAGGCAATCCCGAAAAGCAATCTTCCCTCGATGCGCTGAAGGAAACCTCGCAAAAAGGGGTCATTAAGATTGGAGACATCGGAATATTCAAAAAGGATAAGCTTGCAGGCTGGCTGAAACAGGAAGAAGCAATGGGGATGGCCTGGCTGACAGACCATGTCCAAAATGCGGTCATTTCGTTTGCCTGTTCGGAAAAAGAAGAAGCGGGCAAGATGTCGACATTTCTTGTAGAACGCTCCTCTACAAACTTAAAGCCAGTCATAAAAAACGAGAAAATCACCATGACGGCAGAAATCGAGTCAGAAGGGATTCTGAATGAAACGTCATGCACCTTGGATTTGAGTAAGCCAGAAAATATAAAAAAAGTAGAAAAGCAACTGGAAAAGCAGATCCGGGAAGATATCTTAAGAACATGGGCACAGGCTAAAAAGATGGAAGCCGATATCCTGGGGTTTGGAGAGGAGATTCATAAAGAATATCCCAAACAGTGGAAGAAACTACAACAGGAGTGGGGGAAGCAATTGGGGGATGTGGAATTGAGCTTAAAAATAGACGTTTCAGTCCGTCGTACGGGAATGATTAATAAACCGTTTTCCACCATCATGCAGAAATAAGGAGACCTAAGTGAATACGTTACTTATATTGTTTGTTCATGGGATCATCCTTTATTTTGTTGTTCGGAGCTTGCGGAAACAAAAAAAAACGAAAGAATTGCTTCTATTCATTTCCCTCATGCTCTTTTCCGCCTACGCCGGGATCGCGGAATCCGCTTCCCTGCCGCTTCCTACTTTTGTGGTAAAGGGGGAGGATGTGATTTTTCGACCGATCGGAAAATGGATCGAACAGATGCTAGGGGGGCCGTTTGATTGAGTTAAAGGGAGTTTCATCATTGGGGAAGAAACTCCTAAAACGGAAAACGCGGCCCGTGGAAAGGACTCATTAGTTGGATATTTGAGATAGATCTGCAGCGATAGTGGGAGGTTTTCCATTTAAATCAGTCCGTCTAGATCAAAATCCAAATTTAATTGGAGAGAAAGTCCAACTATCTAATCCAACGTACTTCCAGCATTGACGAATAAAGAAAAAAAGTATAATTACCACCGTTAAGAGGTAATTATACTTTTGGCTAAATGTCACCCTCACAGTCTATAAAGTAACTTCACTTTTAATAGCTTCACCTAATTCATTAATATCAATGATAGCTTGATATACATGTTCTTCAAGTATGGCAAAAGGGAGATGGTGAATCGTCCGCTCAGGTGCACAAGCTTTTTGTGCCGCTAGGCGGAGATCCTCTTCACTGAGGTTTTTCATCCCCAAGTCCTTTAATGATATGGGAAGATTAATCTTCTGATAAAATCTCATAAAATCAATGATTTCTTGATCTTTTTTTCCTTCCAGTTTGAATTGGCACAAAAGTCCATAAGCGACAAGTTCCCCATGAAAGGCATCCTTCATTTCGGGAATAACAGTCATTCCATAATGAATGGCGTGAGCTCCTGATGAAGCGCATGTGTGCCTTCCCAGTCCTCCAACCAAACCGCCCAAGAGAATATTGGCATCGATGACTTGACGAAGGGATTCGCTTGTTTCTCCTTTTTCACAATCGCGAATGGCCTGTTCACTGAACTCAAATAGCAAATCACGTATTAATTCAGCGATCTTTAAGCCGACTTTGGTCATCGCATTTTGAACCTTTCCTTCATTGAGGGGCATGGCTTCATACCATTTGACCAGGGTATCACCAATACCCGCAGATAGATAGCGCATAGGAGCATCTCGTATGATATCCGGATCGACAAGTACGGCAACGGGGGAGTGGTCAAATGGCTCTACTCGCACAAATACATGTTCTGGTGTATAAATGATAGATTGTGCGGCTGACGCAGCGCAGGTAGAAGCTAAAGTGGAGATGTTCAAAACGGGCAGATTCAAGCGATTGGCTACAAGTTTGGCCGTATCGACGCATTGTCCTCCGCCGACTCCGACGATGACATCAACAGAGGACGGAACTTGAGACAGAACCCGCTGCACTTCTTGATCAGAACAATGCCCCTCGAAAAATTCCAGGGTATAATCTAAACCGCTTTCACTTAAGCTCTTTGTAAATGGGGCACTGACTTTCGACCAAGCGGTAGGACCACTAAGGACAAAAGGGGTTGTTCCAAACTTTTCAACCCATTCCCCAGCTTTATCAATAATCCCTTTTTCTTGAATATAATTGGAAGGATAGGCTTTAGCGACATGCATTTTTATCACCTCTATTATTTGTTTTTGTCTTTGGCCAAAAGATATATTTTAGATATATCAGAGAAGCGGAAAAGATAAAGCCCTGTTCAATTTTAAACCGTTATTCATCTCTTTTGTTATATTTGTAAGACAATCAATATCTGGATTGTATATCAGTCGCAGATTTAATTCAATACTAATAATTTAAATAATTTTGTTTTTGGTAAGTTGACATGAAGCTTTTTTGCACTTTATTATAGATATATCTTAGATATATCACAGAATGACAGAGGTTACAGATATGAGACAAGGAAAAACGCAAATCGCATATATAAGCATTAAAGAAAAAATTTTTAGCGGCGAACTGAAGCCCCTAGCAGATATTTCGGAAGAGGCATTGCAAGAGGAATTAGGCATTAGCAGGACACCGATAAGAGAAGCCCTGCAAATGTTAGAAAACGAGAAGTTTGTTTACATTTATCCTCGAAAAGGAATGATTGTTTCTGGGATTACGCCAGAGTTAATCAACCATATTTACGAAGTTCGGGAGTCGATTGAACCCTTCGTCGCTAAGGCCGTGTGTGAAAAAATACCGGAAGATTGGTTGTTGAAAATGAGGAGGAATTTCACGGATGAACCTCCTATGGCTACCCCTGAGGAAAGAAAAATATACTTTACGAACCTGGACGGGGAACTTCATCACAAGATTATCTATACGCATGATAACACGTTCATCCACAATATATGGAACAATGTAATGGATCATACCCGAAGGATTATGATTTACACTTCAACAGTAAATGAAAAATATAATGTATCGATACCGGAACACATTGGAATTATCGATGCGTTTTTAGAGAGAGATGCCGAACAAGTAGAAAGGCTAGTTAGGGAGCACATCATGAATGCAAGAAGGAACTCGATCCAAGTCCTATATGGTTTAGGAGTCTCTTATTGAGCAATGGTGCAACGGTTGGAAAAATCTGTAATCTAGGGAGAGGATAGCATGAATCAGCATCACATCGAGGAAATAAAAAAAATAGTTTCAACCGGAACGGTATTTACAGATGAATCCGATCGGTACAGTTATTCTTTTGATGCTTCATTCGGCACCTATTTGCCGGATGTCGTCATTCAGACAAGGGAAGTGGAGGAGCTTGCCAAGTTAGTAAAGTTCGCTAATAAAGAGAAAATACCTATTTATCCAAGAGGTCAGTCCACTTCCTTGAGCGGTGGACCCCTGCCTGTAAAAGGGGGAATCGTTCTTGATTTGTCTGTCATGAATCAAGTGCTGGAAGTGGATGAGGAAGATTTAGTTGTCGTCGTTTCCCCTGGCGTATTGACTTCTGAAATACATAAAGCAGCAGAAAAAAAAGGATTGATGTATCCGCCTGATCCTAGCAGTTCTCACGTTTCAACAATAGGAGGAAACCTTGCGGAAAATTCCGGAGGGCCTCGCGGATTGAAATATGGCGTTACCAAAGACTATGTAATCGGTTTGGAAGTGATCACTCCGGAGGGCGAAATCATTCGTACAGGCGGTAGAACGGTCAAGAACGTGACGGGATATGATTTGACGAAGTTAATTGTGGGATCAGAAGGGACGTTAGGGATTATTACGAAAGCCATCCTGCGATTAATTCCGAAACCGCCAGCTTCCGAAACATTAATGGCCATATTTAACAGTCTAGTTGATGCCGGAAGTGCGATTTCAAAGATTTTATCTTCAGGAATCCTCCCAGCTAAGATGGAGCTTATGGATCAGGCTTCGATTGTCGCTGTTGAAAATTATGAGCCTTCCAATCTGCCGAGAGACGCTGAAGCCATTATTTTAATAGAATTGGATGGGCATCCCGCAGCTGTAAAGGATGAGATAGAAAAGGTAGCTTCACTGTGTAAATCGGTAGGTGCAAGAGAGGTAAGAATTCCGCAAACCGCGAAGGAACAATCGGATATATGGAAAGCAAGAAAGCTCGTGTCTCCGGCCATTGTGCGAATTAAGCCAACGAAGATTTCGGAAGATGCTACGGTTCCTCGCAGCCAGATACCGGAAATGTGCCGCAGGCTGCAGCAAATTAAAGAAAAATACAATCTGCATCTCGTTGTTTTCGGGCATGCAGGGGATGGGAACCTCCACCCGAATATTATTGCAGACAAAAGCGATAAGGAAGAAATGGAACGGGTTGAATTAGCCGTAGCCGAAATCTTTGAGGCCGCTGTCCAGCTAGGGGGGACATTATCCGGAGAGCATGGAATTGGTACGATGAAAGCGCCCTTTATGGAGATGGAATTGGGGGCCGTTGGATTGGATATGATGAAGCGCATCAAACAGGTTTGGGATCCCAATAACATCATGAATCCCGGGAAGATCTTTCCTGAAAAAGGCCAAAAGTTGGTGTTGAAGTGATGGAAAACCGATTAATGGAATTACAAAAAGAATTAAAATATGAGAAAACGAATAACTGTGTTCAATGCGGATATTGCTTACCTGTTTGTCCTACCTATGCGACCATGGGAAAGGAAACCCATTCTCCTCGGGGAAGAATCAATCTCGTGAAGATGGTGGGGGAAGGACGAATTACGGATTTATCTGTACTCGAGGAGCCGCTTGATTTATGCCTGGGCTGCAGATCTTGTGAGACGGCTTGCCCGACAGGCGTGGAATATGGAGCGATCTTAGAAGCGGCACGGGCTGCGGTGACTCGTCGGAAAAAATTCAGTTACCCGGTTCAAACTCTTCGAAATACACTCTTTAAGAAGGTTTTTCCTAGCAGAATGGCGATGAAAACGCTCGGGCATGGACTATGGCTATACCAAAAAAGCGGGTTGCAAAAGTGGGCCAGAAAATCGGGCGTTTTGAATAAGCTCCCTATGAACCTGGGCCAACTGGAAGCGATTACACCAGAAGCCGTTTCTCCTTCCGAACGCAAAAAACTTCCTGCGTTCATCAAGGCCAAAAGGGAGAAGAAGTATGCGGTGGCGTTCTTTACCGGCTGTATTATGGATGCGATGTTCGCTCGCATCAATCGATTATCAGTTGAATTGTTAGCAGAAGTAGGCTGTGATGTGATAATTATTGAAAGTCAAACGTGCTGTGGAGCCCTGCATGCCCATGCTGGAGAACCAGACCAAGCGATAAATCTGGCTAAGCTGAACATCGCGGCCTTTGAGGAAGCGGATCTCGACTTCATTGTGAACAATGCGGGCGGATGCGGTGCGATGCTGCATGAATACGGTCACCTGTTGGCAGAAGATCCGGAATGGAGCGAGCGTGCACAGGCGTTTTCTGCAAAATCAAAGGATATTAGTGAAGTACTTGTCTTGTGCGGCGGTGTGAAAGTGCCTGATCATCGTTTAGAAAAAGTGACTTACCAGCGCTCTTGCCATATGACCAATGTGCAAAAAGTGACGAAAGAACCGCTGGAATTAATCCAATCCATCCCTAATATCGAATTGATAGAAATGGACCAAGCCGATATGTGCTGCGGATCAGCAGGTATTTATAATATCGTGAACTATAAAGAATCTATGCAAATCCTAGATCAGAAAATGGAGAACGTGAAAAAGACCCATTCGAATATTATTCTCACGACGAATCCAGGGTGCTTGCTTCAAATGAAGCTAGGTATTGAACGGGAAAATCTTCAGGATGAATGCAGAGCGCTGCATTTGGTGGAGTATTTGGCGGAAGCTGCAGGGATAGAGTAGGGGATCTTCATTGGGGATCTGCGGAAAGGATAAAATAACAATTTGGGAGAGTGATTCTATGAAATTAATAGCTGAAGCTTTTGAAAAACTTCACCATGTGTCTAGAGCAAGCTGACACCTTATGAGGGGCGTACATCCGCTTTGTGCTGAAAAACGGCTAGTTGGCTACTTGTGGATGTATATCCCCCGAATGAGGAAACCCTGGCTAAATATCGGGAGTGGCGAGAGCAGAAAGTGAATTGATGGAGGTAGAGCCAATTGAATAGTTAGAAAATCTCCACGTACAATAAAATTTTATGAGATTTCATAAGAAGTAGTTGGAAATTCTCCAACTAATCACGATAATGACTCCGTTTTGGATCGTTTTATCGATGATAAATGGACTTTTTCCAACTATCTCCTTATTATTTTTATTCCTTTTTAAAATAGGTGGAGCTTTTCCCATTAAGTCGTTGCGTATGGACCACCTTTTAGGACACTCTTGTGAAAAAAGCTTCCGCAAAATCGGTTTTAACTATGAAAGAGGAAATCCTCGAAATAAATCAGATACATCTAGAAAAAAGTCCTCAAATTGATGAAGGGTAACCTGGTCATCGGGTCCATAAACTCCTTTTCGGTAGTACTTTTTGTTATCACCTAATACAAAAATCTCGATGGACTGCTCGTATGGAGATATTAACCAGAATTCAGTTACCCCAAACTTCTCGTATAAGTTGAATTTTTTTAATCGATCCAATTTAGCTGTGGTTGGCGATATAATCTCTGCAATCCAATCAGGAGCACCCTTCACACCTCGATCGTGAATTTTGGATGGGTTGCAGACGATAAACAAATCCGGTTGGACAGCATTTTTGTGATGATCATAATCCTCTTCGATGTTCTCTGAAAGATAGACATCAAATGGAGCCGCAAATACTTCACATGGTTTTGCCGACATATAGTTTTCCAGAGCGGTAAGAAAACGTCGGCTGACAGTTTGATGCAATCGGGAGGGAGATGCTGAGAGATATGGAACCCCTTCGATGAGTTCCCAGCGCTCTTCCCATTCAGCAATGTCCTTTACAGTATACTGTTTGTTTGGTTCTATATTAGGCAGCGACAACGAAATCACCCCTATTCATTTTTTCTTAGTTCCTTCATTTTACCATAGGTTATAGATAACTTATAATCATAAAGTCTATTAGACATTAACAGATGAAATAGGTATGGGTGGTTTATGTTGGGAATACCGATAATTCTCAGCATTCATATAAAATGAATGAACTCACTATGGAAGGTTAGCCATGACACCGATGTCAACGACTACGATTGTAAACCGAATGGAACAAACAAAGTTACAGTCGCGTCCCTTCATGGCAACCCTCATCTTATTTTTTGGAATAGTGGCTTTTGTCTCCGCATTGCTTTCCTCGCTTAGTGAAGGAGTTGCGATCTATTACCAAATCGGACAGGATCTAGCCTTTTGGTATGCTGGAGGGGTGGCAGGGATGAAATGGATACAGATTCAAATTATGTTTCCCTGGATTTATTCAGGTTGGAGGTCCAGTCAAGGGCGGGGATAAAGAGGCAGAACAGAAATATGAAGAAATGACCCAAAGTGCTCTGTGGAAGAACCTTAAGGCTGTAAAGAACAATCAGCTTTACCTCGTCCCTTATTGGGTCATCAGCGATTACCCTATTATAAAGGATAAATCCATGTTCTTGAAAAAATGGGCTTAAACTGATGGCGATACAGGAAAGAAGAAAAGCGGTCTCTAATAGGAGACCGCTTTTTGCTTGGCTCAGGGCAAATTTGGAAACATAATTTAACAATTGATATATAAATACATGGATTTTGAGGAAGAATATTCAAAAATAATTAAGGGGTTCATTTGCATGTCGTGGCAAAGGTTGGTTGCATTATTTCCTGATCTGAAAATATGGATAGGGGCATTGTTTTCATTCCTCGTCCCTTTTTTGATATCCAGAATATCACATGTATTGCCAGCTAGAATTGGTCAAAAGCATAAAGGATTCTTACAAGGCAGGACCAAGCCGGAAAAGAATAAGAAGTTGGTTAAGAATCCTTTTGAACGAATAGCCAACCAGAAAGAATTCAAATTGACCAGACGTCTTCAAGATAACCTGGAAGTGATGAAAGAAGCGATCGGACATAGCCCTGATGTCGTATTTCGCCAGTTTAGGATCGGATATTCGGAATGGAAAGCGGCGGTTGTTTATGTTGATGGCTTAATTGATAAGGATACTCTGCACAAACATGTAATCGAGCCTCTCACCCACGATAGAGCCTTTTTGGATGGTACGATAGAACGTGCAAAAGGCAGCATTCTTGACCATATTATTACGGACACGCAAGTAAGGGAAGTAAGTGATGCAAATCTTTGTATATTAGAGGTGCTTTCTGGAAGCGCAGTTTTATTTCTGGATAGGATAGATGGGGGCCTAATCCTTGGGACAGCAGGATGGGAGAGTCGCGCTATAGATGAGCCGGTTACGGAAGCTCTTGTGCGGGGACCGCGAGACGGTTTTGTGGAGACTCTCCGCAACAATACAGCTTTGCTCCGCCGGAGAATCAAGGATCCCGACTTTACGATGGTCAACTACAAAGTAGGCCGCCGCTCCAAAAAAGATCTGGCTGTCATCTATATTAAGGGAGTTACCAATCAGGAACTGGTCGATGAGGTGAAAAGGAGAGTCGAGCGCATTGATATTGATGATGTTCCCGAGTCGGGGTATATCGAGCAGCTGATTGAAGATAACTACCTTTCTCCTTTTCCGCAGGTACAAAATACAGAACGCCCAGACCGGGTGGTAAGCGCTTTGATGGAAGGACGGGTGGCCCTTCTGTTGGATGGGACTCCCTTTGCCCTGATCGTTCCCGTTACGTTTTCCATGCTGATGACCTCGCCGGAAGACTATTATGAGCGCTGGCTGCCGGGTTCGCTGATCCGCATCATGCGTTATTTCGCGGCATTTATGGCGTTATTCCTTCCAGCGCTTTATATTTCGCTCATATCCTATCATCACGGACTGATTCCAACCAAATTGGTCCTTTCCGTTGCTTCAGGAAGGGAAGGGGTCCCCTTCCCTTCCATTATTGAAGCACTGATTATGGAAATTACCATTGAAGTCCTTCGGGAAGCGGGGATCCGCCTGCCCAAGCCGGTAGGGCAGGCCGTTGGCATTGTCGGCGGCTTGGTCATCGGCCAAGCTGCGGTTCAAGCAGGGATCGTAAGCCCGATCATGGTGATTGTAGTCGCTTTGACTGCGATTTCCTCTTTCGCCTTCCCTCAGTACGGAGCGGGAATCGCCATTCGAATGCTTCGATTTGGAATGATGCTGGCGGCTTCGGTATTGGGTATGTACGGCATTATACTGTTCTATGTCATCATAAATGTCCATCTTGTGAAGCTCAAGAGCTTTGGGGTTCATTACGCTGCCCCTTTCACTCCCTTCCGGTTAGCGGATTGGAAGGATTTGGTCATTAGAGTGCCGCTGATGATAATGAAAGAACGCCCCGAAATGAACAAAACCCAAAATCGGAAACGCCAATAGACAGGTTAAAGGAGGTCTTGCTGTGATTTCCCATCCAAAAGATCAAATCACGACGATCCAATCTGCCTTGATCGTCACCAATGTGATTATCGCAACAGGCATTATCACTCTTCCCCGGGCAGTGGCGGAAGAAGTGGGAACACCGGATGGATGGATCTCCGTGATGCTGGGCGGGCTGATCGCCTTGTTTTTCGGGTGGGTTGTCGGAAAAGTGAGCCAGAGCTTTCCCTGCCAGAGTTTTTTTCAATATAGCCAAGTGGTGGCCGGAAATTTTCTTGGAAAGCTTCATGGAATGTTTTTTGTCGGTTTCCTCCTTTTATCTGCCGGCCATCAGGCACGAATCATGGGTGAAGTCATCCGCATGTACCTGTTGGATAATACGCCGATTGAAGTGATTATTATCTCATTCATGTCTGTAGGGGTCTACTTAACCATAGGGGGAATCAATCCGATTGCGCGAATATGTGAACTGTTTTTTCTTGTGATTGCTATTCTTCTTCTTTTACTCGTTATATTCAGCTTCCGGAATTTCGAATTGGATAATCTTCGCCCTGTGCTAGGTGATGGGATCCAACCGGTATGGAAGGGAATCAAAGTCACGGCCCTTTCTTATGGCGGTTATGAGGTGATGCTTGTTCTGGCCTTTTTCATGAAAGAGCCTCAAAAGGCGGTCAAGTCCATCATGGCTGGCATCGGCATCGTGATCCCTTTATATACCTTAGTCGTTATATTGGCGATAGGCACTTTAACATTAGATGAGGTGAAGACGCTAACCTGGCCGATGATGTCGGTGGCTAAGGCCATTGAGCTGCCGGGGGGATTTTTTGAGCGCTTCGAAGCTTTTTTCGTTGTTCTTTGGGTCATGGCCATGTATACCTCTTTTGTTCCGTTTCACTACGCTGCATGTCTAGGTCTGGGGCAACTCTTCAAGAAGGATCATAATGCTTTCGCCTTTGGGTTATTGCCTTTGATTTATATCATTGCGCTATATCCGGAAAATTTGAATAGCATATTCAAGCTGGGCGAGTATATCGGATACGTATACATATTTCTTGGAGCCGTTATGCCTCTTTACTTCTGGATGATCGCGAAGATAAGGGGGAAAGGAATTGGGGAAAATTAAAAGGATTTTGGGTTGGTTATCTCTCATTTTCCTGCTTCTTGCCACCGGCTGCTGGGATCGCAAAGAGATTGAAGATACCGGAATTGTCCTTGGACTGGGTATCGACAAGCCGGAAACGATGAAAACAGAGGAACATCAGCCTAAGCGCCATAGAATTTCCTTGGTTCACCAATTCGCAGTGCCGGATCCTTTTTCTGCAAAAGAAGGAGGGGGGGCAAAGGGGAATTATGTGAATATGGTCAATGAAAGCAGTTCTATCTTTGCAGGCATTCGAGAACTGGCCACACAGTCAGAACGAGCTCCAAGCTATGAACACTTGCAAGTCCTTGTGATCAGTGAGGATATTGCCCGTTCTATCGATTTGAATGAAATCATCAACTTCCTCATGCGCAATACAGAATCCAGACGCACGATCAAGGTCGTCATTGCGAAAGGTCAATCCAGGGAGGTTTTTGAGAAGCCCCCATCGATTGAACAAATCCCTGTACTGAAATTACATGATCTGATACAGCATACCAGAAAGACATTGCGCATGGCTCCCGATCTGAATTTGGGCGATTTTTCGGAAAAAATAACAGCAAAAAGAAGTTTTGTCGTTCAGCGGGTGGTCACTTCCAAAAAGGGGGTGAAAATTTCCGGTGCTGCCATTATCAAAGGAAAAAGCGCCAAGATGGTCGGCTGGTTAGGGGAAGAAGAGACCGAAGGGCTCAATTGGTTAAGCGGCAAGGGAAAAGCAGGGCTGATCGAAGGCGTGGATCCTGAAACTGGGGAGCCCATCGTATATGAGGTCCGTGAAATGAAAAGCCAGATCAAGCCCCATGTCAGGGGTGGCAGGATCTCTTATACTGTGGAAATCTCAACGGAAGGGAAGTTAAGAGAGGACTGGGTGATACCCGGAAACGCCTTTGAGCAGGAATTTATAAAAAAAGCCGAAAAAGCAACAGAAAAGGAAATCAAGCGTTTGGCTGAGAAGGCTTTTACCAAGACTCAGAAGGATTTTAAAGTGGATGTAGCCGGCTTCGGCAAAAAACTGAGCATTCAATATCCTCAGGTGTGGAAAGACGTGAAAAAGGATTGGGATAGTGAGTTTAGCGAGGTACCCGTTGATATAAAGGTAAAGGTGCAGATTAGAGAATACGGAACGAGAGGAACGAAATCAGGATAATATGATGGCTGCCTTTTGGCAGTCTTTTTTTTATACTGTCAGAATTTATAACTGTGTTACATTATTTGGACAGCACGAGGAAAACTTGTTGACGCAGAAGAAAAGCTTGGCGTCAGCCAAGTTTTCTTGCTTATCGTTTTTGAAGTTTTTGTGGTTTCCAGTTTTATTCTGTAGGTCTGATTATAGAATGAATTCTGTGTTCATGAGCAACAGGTTTGGAAACGTTATTTTGTAAATACAACCTTAAGCATTAGGTAGAGGAGAAAAAATGATGTCAGAAGCAAAATTTGTAAGAGAGTCCCTTTCTTCGAAATCAAGCCACGTGCTTCCGCCGGACACCAACTGCCATGGCACCTTATATGGCGGGAAGCTAATGGCTCATATTGACGATGTTGCCGCTTTATCTGCGATGAAGCATTCCCAGTGTCGCGTGGTCACGGCTTCTACTGATTCAGTTGATTTCCTCCATCCGATTAAAGTGGATCAAGAGGTTTGTCTGGAAGCCTTTGTTACCTGGACACATAAAACCTCCATGGAAATATTTGTAAAGGTCATGGCGGAAAATTTATTGACGGGAGAGAGAGTCGTTTGTGCAACATCATTTTTAACCTTTGTTGCTATAGATGAAGAGGGTAAGCCCATCGAGGTTCCCTGGATTATTCCGGAAACGCACGAAGAAGCCCTCCTGCATGATTCCGCTCCAAGAAGGGCAGAAGCCCGGCGTATTCGCAGAATAGAAAGCAAGAAGCTTGCGGAGACATTGGGTACCAAAAAACTATGGGAAATGGATCTGGAAAGCTTGATTGTATGATAGATAGAACTCAGGAGTATGAACTTATGGAACATTATGATGTCGTAATCGTTGGCGGTGGGTTGGCTGGATTGTCATCGGCCGCTTATCTGTCCCATCAGGGGAAAAAAGTCATTTTACTGGAACGCGGAGTGTTGGGAGGAAGGGCGGTTACCCTGAAAATCAAGGGCTTTTCCTTTAACTTTGGCGCTCATGCCATCTATGGGCGGGATACTCCGTTTTGCATCGATTTGAAAGAGAACTGGGTCTTCAAATCGATTGGAGAGATTTTAATCCGAATAAAGCCAAATATGACATCGGAGATGAATTAACGGATGTGCCGGCCAATATTCAAGGTCTTTTTCGGACGAAAGTACTGAAAGGGACGGAAAAAATCAAGTTCTCGTTCGAGGTGCTGAAAACGATCACAAAAATGGAAAAGGGTCATCCTCATCTGTCGATTCTTCAATGGATGGCGAAAGAGGGAATAAGCGAAGAGGTAAAAGAAATGATGCTCACCCTAGCGTCCTCCAACTTTTTTACCAAGGAGCCTGAAAAGATTCCTTCGGATATCTTCTTTGCCTATTATCGGAGATTGTTTCAAACCCAAAAACCCGTTTCGTACATCGGTGGAGGCTGGCAAGCGATCATCCATGAGTTTGTAAGAATTATTCAACAGAACCAAGGGACGATTTTAAGCAAGAGCAAGGTGGAGTCCGTAACCGTAAGGGAGGAGCGCGTGGAAGCTGTACATACAAACGATCAAACCATAAGCGGTGATGAGTTTGTATTCTGCATTCCGCCGGGTGAATTGGCAAAAGTGTTTCAAGGAACACGGCTTTCTCATCCCATGATGTATTATGCCAATTTTCATCCCAGTGTGGTCTTTGTCTATGATATTGGCCTCAGTAAACGCTTGGATTTGCCTTACACCTATATTTATGACAAAAACAACCAGATTTTCATTACCGATATTTCTTATTACGATGAAACATGCGTCCCGGATGGCGGGCAGCTTCTTCAAGCGACGGCCTACTTGCGGCAGGAGGATTTGGGCAATAAGGACGTGCTGCAAGGCTATAAGCAGAAAATCGAGGCTTTGTATGATAAACACTTTATGGGGTGGAGAGAAGCATTGGTCGTTCCCCGGATTTCTCAGCGTGCCATCGTTCAAGAATTGAAGTGGACGATGAACCAAAAACCGATGCCCCTATGCTTTCCGGATTATCATAATCTTTATTTCGCCGGAGATTGGTGTGAAGGGCAAGGTCAATTATCTGAGTTGTCTTTCTCAAGCTCTTACAGGGTTACTCAATTAATTGGCGAAAAGAAAGAATCTGTTAGGGATCATCTGGTACTGATATAAATTATTAATGGAGACCAAGAGGAGGAAGAAACATGAGCTTAAAAACTTTGGAAATGAAGAAAGAGAAAGTAGAAGTCAAAGAGCAGTTGAATGTATTTGAAAGGACGCAGCAGGTTATTGAAACCGCTCTTGAAAGTATGGGGTACGGACAAGAAATGCATGAATTGCTGAAGGAACCTCTTCGATTATTGACTGTGCGCATTCCAGTAAGGATGGATGACGGTTCGGTCAAGGTCTTCACGGGGTATCGGGCCCAGCATAATGATGCGGTAGGTCCTACGAAAGGCGGAATTCGCTTTCATCCTGATGTAACCGAAGAAGAAGTCAAAGCGCTCTCCATGTGGATGAGCATTAAATGCGGACTTACCGATCTTCCGTATGGAGGGGGAAAAGGCGGCATCCAATGCGATCCGCGATCGATGTCTTTCCGTGAATTGGAACGCTTGAGCCGCGGCTATGTCCGCGCCGTCAGTCAGCTTGTCGGACCCACGAAGGATATTCCAGCCCCGGATGTTTTTACGAATTCCCAAATCATGGCTTGGATGATGGATGAGTACAGCCGCATCCGCGAATTTGATTCGCCGGGCTTTATCACGGGAAAGCCATTGGTCCTAGGGGGGTCTGCCGGGAGGGAATCCTCGACAGCTAAAGGAGTTACAATCGTCATGAGAGAAGCGGCTAAAGTGGCTGGAATCTCCATTGAGGGTGCAAGGGTGATCATCCAAGGTTTCGGAAATGCAGGCAGCTTCCTTGCCAAGTTCCTTCATGATGCGGGAGCGAAGGTGGTGGGCATATCGGATGCCTATGGTGCCCTATATGATGCGGATGGGCTGGATATTGACTATCTGTTGGATAAACGGGATTCTTTCGGCACGGTTACGACTCTTTTTAACGATCGAATTTCGAACCAAGAACTATTGGTTCAAGAGTGTGATATTCTTGTGCCTGCTGCGATTGAAAATCAAATTACAGAAGAAAATGCCTCTGAGATTAAAGCGAGGATTCTGGTTGAGGCAGCCAATGGGCCTACGACATTAAAAGCTACGGAAATTTTGACTCAAAGAGGAGTCTTGATTGTTCCTGATGTATTGGCCAGTGCAGGAGGAGTGATTGTATCTTACTTCGAGTGGGTCCAAAACAATCAGGGGTATTATTGGTCAGAGCAAGAAGTGGAAGAAAAACTAGAGAAGATTTTGATTTCCTCTTTCTCGAATGTCTATCGGACAGCAGCAGAAAGGAAAGTAGATATGAGGCTGTCCGCTTACATGGTCGGCTTAAGGCGGTTGGCCGAAGCGGTGAAATGGAGAGGGTGGGTATAATTTCATAGGCCATGCCCAAAACAAAGAGGTACCTCGCAAAGGTACCTCTTTGTTTAATGAGACTCTGAATGCACTTGTTTCGCTTCATGATAGAGAACTTGGATGAATTTTTTTGTATTGATGCGAGCAAGGGAAGTAGACGATGGGGAGCTATTCTCCAATTCCGTCATCCTTTTCCTTACGCATGAAAAATCAAAAAATCTTGAAGCGTAATTTTCAAACTTCCAATTGGAAAAATCAGTGAGACCAAGGGAAGCCAAATGAGTCAAGGATTGGTAGATAGCCCGGCGGACCCGTTGTTCAGAGGCTTTGACTTCTTTTTTTAATACGGTCTCTGCTGCTGATTTTCCAAGTCTTTTTTGAGCCAAATTCAAAAAAATCTCTTTAAGGGCAGGAACTCCTTTATTTAAGGTCTGTACTTGTTCATATTGATACAAATAATCCAACATATCCAGCAAATCTTTACTTCCGCTTTCACCGGCAATCCCCAATTCGGATAAAAGAAAATGCCCGGAAGCCCTTATCGATTTTTCGTTCGAAGGCTTTTGTTGCCGATCCAGCGGGTGATCCAAATTAAGCACGGTTTTTAGCGATTTGTGAATATCTTGTATCGATTTTTCCAATTGAATTCGTTCGATCACTTTCCGAATGATGGTCAACACTTCGCCCCTGTTGATCGGTTTGGTTATATAGTATTCAATGCCGAGTGAATAGGCTTCGCAAACCAGTTCCTTCGATTCCACTTGAGAAATCATGATGATTTTTCCGTTAAATGACGGTTTGATTTGACGAATCGTTTCGATCCCGTCTTGTATGGGCATGAGCAGATCGATCAATAAAATATCTATGTTTTTGAAATTCAGCATTTGTGCATCCAGCAATGAGCCGTCTTCGGCTTCCCCTGCCACTTCCCCAAGATCCTCGTCTTCGATGATTTGGGCTAACATCGAGCGAACGGCTTCGTCGTCGTCCGTAATATAAAAAAGCATCGAATCACCCTTTTTCCATTAAATGACTAATCGGCAGCCGAATCGTGAAAATCGATCCTGTTCCTCCCTGTCCATCCATCACCGCAATGTCACCCTCCAGCTGTTCCACCATTTCTTTGGTATAGGACAGTCCGATGCCTGTCGATGGATTGCCGGAAAGATCATATTTGGAAGTATATCCAGGCTTGAAAATTAAATGTTTATACTTCGGTGCAATACCGGGGCCATCATCGCCTATTCGGAATTCAACCGAATCAAGAATTCTTTTGATACCGATTGCAATGTTTCCGGTATGTTTGATGGCTTCTACTGCGTTTGCGACGATATTATTGAAGATCGACAGAATGATGAAAGCATGGTAGGGAGGATGAGTCCCTTCTATGGTAGACACAAATTGAATGTCTTTACCCAGTAAGCGGGCATATTTCTCGTTTGTACGCACGATGATGTCAACCAGTTGATGCATGTCCATATAATCCGCAGTGCTTTCGTCGGAAATGAGCTTGGATAGCCCGGCAAAAATCCGCTGGTTATCTTTTTTAATTTCATGGACTTCCCCGGCAATTTCCAATGCCTCTCTACGGTATTCCTCGATCGGTAAGGCACTGTGCTCATGTTTCAAACGGCTTAATTTTCTGTATAAATCATATGATTTTTTTGTGATGGTTTCCGCATTTTGTAATGTCTTTTTCAAATGGATCGATTCTTCGAATAAATTGGAGATCAGCATCAGCATGTGTTCATTTTGTTTTCTGATTTGTCTCTCCCGGGATTGAGCTTCATACAGTTTCATCAAACTGAAAAAGCTAATCACCATAAAACTGTGGGAGAACGCGATAATGATAATTTGCTTCAGTGCTGCTAAAGTAATGATGGGCTTAAATACGAAAAACTGCGTCATTAACTCGACCAAGTCAGACACGATTTCGATGGCAACGCCAATCCCCCCGATGACCAAAGGGCGCTTGTCAAAGCGGTTGAGATTTGTCCAATAAACAAGTAAAGAAAAAGTGAAATAATAGAAAAAACTTGAATAGTGGACTTGAAATGAGGATATCCAACTAAAGTCGTACTGAGTGAACAAGTCTAATAGAATACGAAATCCTACAACGAATGCCCCCGTCAAAAAACCAGGGATGACACACGGAATTTTTCGAAACAACAGCAAAAAAAAGAAAAAGGTGGGTGCACCAAAACTGACCCGGAAGGTTTCATTGAATGGATAAAAATTCAATTCGCCAGCCAATGGAACGGTAAACATCATCAGAACAAGAATATAGATGTCTTTTTTTAATATAGGACAGATGTTCAAGAATGTCACTTCCTAATTTTGTTTGAAAATGAGTAATTCATGATTATTTATATTTAAACCATCCTAGAGGGAAATGTCAAAAAATTATTTTTTTACGTTTTTTTGTTGTTTTTTGTTTCATTCTGTAGATCGACCATAAAATCAATAATAGATTCAGGAATCAGAAATGAAAGCGTTTTTTCAGATCGGACTTAAAAGATTTAATTCAAGAGAGGGAAGGGTAGAAGCTTATGCTTAAAGATTTGATAGAAGAGGATCAGGATCAAAGGGATCATCCGAGGATGGATGGCTTGGAGGAATGGGTGACGCATTTCCGTTCTTTTTCTGCTGAAGGACGGTGTGCAACGTATATTCCTGCTTTGGGAGAAGCTGATCCTGCACAATTGGGCGTTTGCATCATAGGACCTGATGGAAAAGCCATAAAATCAGGTGATTGGAACGTTCCCTTTACCATGCAAAGTATCTCAAAAGTGATTAGCTTTATCGCGGCATGCTTGCATCGCGGAGTTTCTTACGTGATGGAGCGTGTGGATGTAGAGCCGACGGGGGATGCCTTCAACTCGATTATCCGCCTGGAAATGCATAAGCCGGGGAAGCCGTTTAATCCCATGATCAATGCCGGAGCGATCACCGTAGCTTCCCTTCTTCCGGGAGAATCGCCGGAAAAAAAGATGGAATCGGTGTACGCATTAGTCGAAAAAATGACAGGAAAGTATCCAGCTATTAAAGAGGAAGTGTTTCAGTCGGAATGGCAAACCGCTCATCGCAACAGAGCCTTGGCTCACTATTTAAAGGAGTCTGGGTTTTTGGAATCCGAGGTGGAGGAAGCTTTAGAAGTGTATTTGAGGCTATGTTCAATTGAAGTAAACACAGAAGACATTGCCTTGATGGGACTGTTTCTTGCCCATGACGGATTTCATCCGATTCGCAAAGAGCAGATCCTGCCCAAACAAGTGGCTCGAATAACCAAAGCCTTAATGCTGACTTGCGGGATGTACAATGCTTCCGGGAAATTTGCTGCTTTTGTTGGAATTCCAGCTAAAAGCGGAGTGTCTGGCGGGATTATGGGAGCCGTTCCTTCAGGGAGAAAATTTCCTTTCCAAGATGGATGCGGCATTGGAATCTATGGGCCGGCTATTGATGAATATGGCAACAGTCTGACGGGGACTAGGCTATTGGAACATATCGTGCAGGAATGGGACCTGAGTATTTTTTAAAAGGCATTATGGACTGTAGGTTGAGCCGATTCTCATGAACATAGAAAAGGGGGTGAATTGATTTAATTTTGTGAAAACGGATACAGAAAAGATAGGCTTAAAAAATCATCGTGAGAGGTGAAGGGAATGGTTGGATTGCTGGAAAAGTTGGTTTCTGTAGGGAATGAAATCTTATGGACCTATGTACTCATTGCCTTGCTCATTATTCTTGGTCTTTATTTCACTGTAAAAACCAAATTTGTTCAGCTGCGCTATCTTGGCGAAATGATACGGTTGCTGGGAGATGGCGTGGGGGATTCGGTAAACGGCGAAAAGGGGGTTTCTGCTTTTGGAGCTTTTGCCCTTAGTACAGCCTCACGTGTCGGGACGGGCAATTTAGCGGGTGTATCGTTGGCCATCTCCATTGGCGGTCCGGGAGCTGTTTTTTGGATGTGGCTGATTGCTCTCATCGGGTCTGCTTCTGCGTTTGTAGAGGCTACGCTAGCACAAGTTTATAAGATTAAAGATCAAGGAGGCTTCCGCGGCGGCCCGGCTTATTATATGGAAAAAGGGCTGAATAAGCGGTGGATGGGAGTTATATTTGCCTTTCTGATTACAGTTTGTTTCGGACTTGTCTTTAATGCCGTACAAGCGAATACGATTACTCTTGCAGTCGAAAATGCGTATGGGATCGATCGGCTGGTGACCGGTATTCTGCTTGCAGCGGCAACGGCTTATATCATTTTCGGAGGATTAAAAAGAATCGTTACCATTTCGGAATGGTTAGTACCTATCATGGCCGGAGGGTATATTTTGATTGCCGGATATGTTATGATCATCAATTTCTCTGAGATTCCTGCGGCGCTGATCCTCATTTTGAAAAGCGCATTTGGTTTGGAACAAGCTTTTGGAGGCGGAATCGGTGCTGCCATGCTGATGGGAATCAAAAGAGGTCTTTTTTCCAATGAAGCGGGCATGGGAAGTGCGCCGAACGCAGCGGCTACTGCAAATGTGAGCCATCCTGTCAAGCAAGGGCTGATCCAAGCTTTGGGCGTATTTGTAGATACTCTTTTAATTTGCAGTTCTACAGCATTCATTGTTTTGCTGTCAGGAGCCTATGAGACAGAAGGGTTGGAAGGCATTCAACTTCTTCAAGCCGCTTTAAGCTCGCAAGTCGGTTCCTGGACTATCAGCTTTGTTGCTATTGCTGTGCTGCTTTTTGCTTTCACTTCCGTGGTTGGAAATTATTATTACGGACAAACCAATATCGAATTCATTAATTCCAATAAAAAATGGGTCTTTATTTACCGCTTGGCTGTTGTGGGCATGGTTTTGTTCGGCTCCATCGCTAAGGTTTCTATCGTATGGGATATGGCTGACTTGTTTATGGCGCTCATGGCGATAACGAACCTGATTGCCATACTTTTACTGGGGAAAATCGCATTTGCAGCATTAGAAGACTACCGTCAGCAAAAGAAGCAAGGAATAGATCCGATATTCCATGCAAACCGCATAGCGGGCTTACAGAATGCCGAATGTTGGGAAACCGATGAGGAAGCGAAGAAGAAAGAGCGATTAGCCTAGGAATATCCGGTTTCTATGTAGGAGGGTAAAGGAATATATTAACGATTTGGCCTTAAGATCAATTATGATTTTAGGGTCTTTTTTTTTATTTGAGATAATTAAAAGGATCTGGACCCATGGCAGAAGAGATAGGTGGAGAAACGACACTTATAACCTAAAGTAGACAGGAAAAAGATGAAATTGTGGGAGAATGGTCAATTAATTCGGCTCAACCCCTTGATTCTGGACGTTCAAGTGCGATTAGTTGACGATATTCCATCTATTTGAAGTAAAAATTAAAGATAGGGAGGTTTAGTTGGAGGATTTCCACCTACACGTCCTGAGGTGGGGCTGGACGTTTTGCAATTAAATTTTGTCAACATCCTTCGTGACGAAATCCAATTTTCATTTTGTTGTACAAGCTATTGTAAGCGTTTATATTTAAATTATCAATTGAAACACATTAAAAGATGTCAACAATACAACGAATCTTAAAGGGGGATTATGAAATGGATGGAGCAGTATTAAAGAAAAATGAGTCCACAGCCGGTTTTCGTGTCCGCGTCCAAAAGTTCGGTCGATTCTTAAGCGGTATGGTGATGCCGAACATCGGCGCTTTCATCGCTTGGGGATTTATCACCGCTTTGTTTATTCCTACAGGCTGGTGGCCAAATGAACAGCTGGCCCAGTTGGTAGGACCGATGATTACGTACCTGTTACCCTTACTGATCGGCTATACCGGGGGGAAAATGGTTTATGATGTGCGTGGCGGAGTCGTTGGAGCTGTTGCTACGATGGGGGTTATAGTGGGATCTGAAATTCCCATGTTTCTTGGGGCCATGATGATGGGACCTCTGGGCGGATGGGCCATAAAGCAGTTTGATAAAGCCATTGAAGGAAAAGTTCGTTCTGGGTTTGAGATGCTAGTCAATAATTTCTCAGCTGGAATCGTTGGCGGAATATTGACATTATTAGCGCTTAATGCCATTGGCCCTGTGGTTCAAAGCTTAAGCCAAGCCCTGGCTTCGGGAGTGCAAGCGATTGTAAACGCGGGATTGCTTCCTTTGGTAAGTATCTTTATTGAACCCGCAAAAGTGCTGTTTTTAAATAATGCGATAAACCATGGGATTTTGAGCCCCATTGGGATAGATCAGGCTGCAAAAGCGGGCCAATCCATCTTCTTTTTGCTCGAAACCAATCCAGGGCCTGGTCTCGGAATATTATTAGCCTATTGGTTTGCGGGTAAAGGTGCCGCTAAGCAGTCTGCTCCTGGTGCCACTATCATTCACTTTTTCGGAGGCATTCACGAAATTTATTTTCCTTATATCATGATGAATCCCAGATTGATTTTGGCTGTAATTGGCGGAGGGATGACAGGAGTCTTTACATTTACGCTTTTCAATGCAGGGTTAGTTGCTCCTCCTTCTCCTGGCAGCGTTTTTGCTTTGAGTGCGATGGCTCCCAAAGGGGGACTGATTCCAGTACTGACCGGTATCGTTTCGGCAGCGGCGGCATCCTTCTTCATTGCTTCCTTCTTGCTTAAATTAAGCAACCAAGTAACGGATGAAGAAGATTTGGAGAAAGCACAAAATCAAGTGAACCAATTGAAGGGCAAAAATGCAGCTGTTGCGACTGTGCCATCTGTACCCTCCGTGCAGGTAAATAAAGTGGTATTTGCCTGTGATGCGGGAATGGGCTCAAGCGCTATGGGCGCTTCCATTCTTCGCAAAAAGTTTAAAGATGCCGGTTTAGCAGACATTACGGTCATCAATACCGCCATCAGCGAAATTCCTCAAGATGCGGATATTGTCATCACGCAAAAAACATTGACTGACCGCGCCAAAGCGAAGCTTCCCCAAGCAGAGCATATATCCATTGATAATTTCCTGGGGAGTCCGAAGTATGATGAGCTCGTAAACCGTTTAGCATAATGGATATCACGCGCCAAATATCCCAAATCTGGCGTGAATAACCTCTTTAGGGAGAGAGAAAATGACAGTTTCCCCAAGGCAACGCATCATTCTCGATATCTTATTGCGCGAACAAGAGGGCATTACCATCGGCAAGATCGCTGATGAAGTTGAGGTCAGTACAAGAACCGTGCATCGGGAACTTCATGATCTAGAAGATCTGTTGGAAAAATACAGCTTACAGCTGGTGAAAAAGTCAGGCATCGGCATTCAAATTCAAGGTGATGTGGAGAAAAAGGAAGAACTTCGCTTATCCTTATATAATTTAACCACATTGGAATTTACTCCAGAGGAGAGGAAAAAATTAATTGTTTGTACACTTTTGGAATCTAAAGATCCGGTAAAATTGGTGTCTTTAGCTCATGATTTAAAAGTTACGACAGCGACAATTAGCCACGATTTGGATGAAATTGATGATTGGCTGAGACATTTCGATTTAACCCTGATCCGCAGAAGAGGATACGGAGTGGAGCTTGAAGGTCCCGAATCGGGAAAGCGGAAAATCATGAGCACCTTAATTACGGAAAACTTGAGCGAATTGGAACTGCTTGGAATCGTTAAGGAAAATCTTCAAGGAAAGTCGCTTAAAAATATAAACTCTGTATCCGAGCGCTTGCTGGGCCTCATTGAAAAAGAAAAATTAATTATGGTTGAAAATGCTTTGCGGAACCTTGACAATGACCTATCGTATCCGCTGGCGGATAGCGCCTATATCGGTCTGGTGATTCACCTTGCTCTGGCGATCGAACGAATTGAAAAGGGAGAAAAGATCATATTCGATGAAGCTTATTTGAAAGAGCTGGCGGATACGCAAGAATACCGCATTGCTGAACGCATACTTGAAAGAATCAAAAGCATATTCCAAATTGATGTTCCGGTCGCGGAAATTGGATATATTACCATGCATTTGCGGGGAGCCAAATTGAGGAACTCTTCAGGTGAATGGATAGAGTCGCACAATGTGGAGCTCATGGCAAAAATCAAGAAATTGATTGAGTATACCGAAGAGAAGTTAAATGTGCAATTGAAGGATGACGAATCCTTGCCTCATGGGTTGCTTACGCATATGGAACCGGCCATTTTCCGAATTCAGCGGAACATGAAAATCAGGAATCCGCTGCTTGAGGAAATCAAGAACGATTATGGCGAACTGTATGGGATCCTTCGGGAAGCGGTACAAAAGGTATTCCCTCAGCTGAATGTTCCGGATGAAGAAGTTGGTTATCTTACGATGCATTTCGGCGCTTCCATAGAACGAACTCGTCATCAGAATCAGAAATACCGTACGCTAATCGTTTGCTCCAGCGGAATAGGTTCATCGAAAATTTTAGCCACAAGAATGAAAAAGGAGTTCTCGGAGATTGAGAGTTTAAAAAATGTGTCGCTGTTCGAAATCGACCACATTCCGAAAAACGAATATGATCTCATCGTTTCTACAATACCTTTACCGATTCATCGAAATGAATACATTTTGGTTAGTCCGCTGTTAACCAAAGAAGATATCCAGAAGATTAGACTTTTTATTCGAAGCATGAAGCTTTCCGCCTTCAAGAAGCAGAAGCGCACTGTGATGAAAGAGGCCCATACGGATCAGGTCATTCAGGAGTTGCAATCCATGCAATCGTATTTGAGTCATGCGATTGACCTTTTGAAGGGATTTCATTTCCAGGAAGTGAATAATGTTCAACAGGACTTGAAGGATACATTACTGAGCATTTGTGAAATATTGCACCAGAAGCAAGTGATACGAAACAAAGAAATCGTGCTTAATCAGCTATTGGAGCGCGAAAAGCTGGGCGGACTTGGCATCCCGGGTACCGGACTGGCATTGTTCCACAGCCGTAACGATGAGGTGATAAAGGTATCCTTCAGCACCTATTCTTTAAAACATCCCCTGTTTATCAGATCAATGAATGATCAGGAAATGGAAGTCAACCATATCCTTATGCTTTTGGGGCCTAAAATAATTACAAAAGAAGGACTGGAAGTCTTAAGTGAAATTAGTTCGCTATTAATCGAAGAAGAAACGGTTGATGTCTTAAAATCCAAAAACGAAGACAGCATTTCAGATTACTTTTCTGCTAAATTGCAAGAATTTACTCAAAACAAAATGAAGGAGAGATCACAATGATCCAATCTGTTATTACGAAAAACAAAATCCTTTTGAATGCATCAGTGTCCAACAAAAGAGAAGCCATTGAATTAGCAGGCAAGTTGCTTGTCGAGGACGGGCATGTTTCCCAAGAATATATCGGAAAAATGTTTGAACGTGAAGAAGCCTTAACGACCTATATAGGAAACGGAGTTGCTATCCCGCATGGTACGGAGGAATCCAAGAAGTGGATTAAATCTTCAGGGATATCCATCCTCCAAATTCCGAATGGAGTGGATTTCGGAAATGGAAATACCGCTTATTTAGTGATTGGGATCGCAGGTGCAGGGAATGACCATCTGGATATTTTATCCAACATTGCGATTGCTTGCTCTGAGGAAGAAAATGTAAAAAGAATTGTGCAAGCGACCTCTGAAGAGGAAATCGCAGAGATTTTTGAAAGGGGGATTTAACGATGTTAGCTGTTCATTTCGGCGCGGGGAATATCGGAAGAGGATTTATTGGACAGCTTCTTCACCAAGCAGGGTATGAGGTTTGTTTTATTGACGTAAACCAAGAGCTTGTAGATGAAATCAATCGCCGAAATGAGTATACCATCGTGCTTGCAGATAAGGAGCAAGACACCATTTCCATAAAAGGGGTTAGAGCGTTAAACGGCAATCACGAAGAAGAAGTGTCAAAACTCATTTCTGATGCAGACCTCGTGACCACCGCCGTGGGTCCCAATATTCTGAAGTTCATCGCCCCAGCTATAGCTAAGGGCATTGAATTGCGTCTGCAAGCGAATAACAAACCATTAAATGTCATAGCATGCGAGAATATGATCGGGGGAAGTTCCCGATTAAAATCGTACGTTTATGATACGCTAAATGAAACCGAAAAGGAAAAAGCCGATGAAATGATCGGATTCCCCAATTCCGCAGTCGATCGAATTGTTCCGATTCAAAGTCATTCGGACAAATTGCTGGTTTCGGTTGAACCTTTTTTTGAATGGGTGGTTAATCAAACGGAGTTCGTTGGAGACATTCCCCAGATTGAAGGACTTACCTATGTAGATGACTTATCGCCATATATTGAAAGAAAGCTTTTTACCGTCAATACTGGACATGCTGTTGTTGCCTATTTAGGCTACCATCTGGGATTTAACACCATCGATCAAGCCATTGGCCATGATTTTATTTTTGATACGGCAAAGAATGCTTTACGGGAAACGGGGGATCTCCTGATCCGAAAATATCAATTCGATAAGCAGAATCATGAAGAGTATATAGATAAAATCCTGCGAAGGTTTGCAAATCCTTTCATAACTGATGAAGTAACAAGAGTAGGGCGATCGCCGATGCGAAAGCTATCTCCTCAAGATCGTCTAGTGGCTCCCGCTAGGCAGGCCTTTGACTATCATATCGTACCCAATCATCTAGGCTTAGGGATTGCTGCTGCGTATCTGTTTGATTATGAAGGGGACCCAGAGGCCCAGGAAATCCAAAACAGCATAAAAGTAAAGGGATTGGAAAAAGCCATTCATCAATATTCATCGATTCCATATGATCATGCTCTGTTTACAATTGTATTAGACCAAATCGATAATTTGAAAAAATGGCAAGTAGTGAGTTAGGCAACTTGAAAATTATGTTTCCGATGATTGCAACACTTGATGAGTTTCGCCAAGCCAAAGATATTTTAATAGAAGAAAAAGAAAAACTCCAACGTGAAGAGATAGCTGTCTCTGAAGATATCGAAATCGGGATGATGGTGGAAATTCCATCTACCGCTGTGATGGCTGATCGATTTGCAAAAGAAGTAGATTTCTTCTCGATTGGAACCAATGACTTAATTCAGTATACCATGGCTGCAGACCGCATGAACGAGCGCGTTTCTTATCTTTATCAGCCATATCACCCAGCTATTCTTCGCTTAATCAAAATGGTCATTGATGCAGCGCATAAAGAAGGAAAATGGGCAGGCATGTGTGGAGAAATGGCAGGTGATGAAGTGGCCATACCGATTTTACTTGGACTTGGATTGGATGAATTCAGTATGAGTGCTACTTCCATTTTGCAGGCAAGAAGCCTCATTCGCAATCTATCAAAAAGTGAAATAGATACAGTGGTTGAACAGATCTTAAATATGGAAACGGCTGAGGAAGTAGAGAGATTTGTAAAGGATACCTTTAAAAAAGCCAAGGTGCAAAAAAAGAAGATCAATAAAATGTTAAGGGTCTAGCGATTTCCGCTAGGCCCTTATATTGTGTACGGGATATTAATTGTCTACTATTAGAGGAAGTTTAACCGTAAAAGTCGTACCCTTATTTAATTCACTTTGCACCGATACCTCTCCGTCATGAGCTTCAATGATCTCTTTGACAATCGCCAAACCTAATCCGTTCCCGGGAATGGAGGTGTTTCTTGCTTTGTCAGCGCGATACGTACGTTGAAACAGATAGGGAAGATGTTCTTCTGCTATCCCAACTCCCTGATCCTGAACGGCTATGATGAGGTGATTTTGAACAATGGCAAGGTCTATAGATATGGGCTTTCCCTTTGATCCGTATTTTTGTGAATTATCGATAAGATTATCAATGGCTCTATACAAGTGATCCTGGTCGACATTCAAGTGAAATCTTGATATGGCATGAGCAGTCTGCCAGTTATCAGAAATGTTTACGTTAACAGGAGATGATCCGTCTATTTCCATTGAGGAGCATCTTTGTTTTAGTTCTCTCACAAACTCGGTTAAGTTTAACCTCATGCGAGTTAACTTTTTGGTCCTTGTTTCAAGTAAGCTCAGTTCGTTTAGATCGTGAACCAACCGAGTAACGGAAGCAATCCGTTGTTGGATCTTCTCAAGGTACAACTCTTGTTCTTCTTCAGGAATTAGTCCGTCCTTCATGGCTTCGATGTAACCGGAAATAATCGTAAGCGGAGTCTTGAGATCGTGCGAAATATTGGCGAAAAGAGCAGAACGGGATTCTTCCATTTTCTTCAGCTGTTCGTTTCGATGAGTCAGTGTTATATTGGTTTTTCGCAATTGATCCGTTCTTTCGGATACGGTTGCCTCCAGATTCTCATTAAGGATCAGAAGTTTGTTTTGCAGGATTTCCTTTTCAGATATGCGCTGGTCGAGAGCATGCACCAAACTATCCACTTCACGCGACATTAAGTTAAAAGAAGAGGACAATCGATCAAATTCAGAAATTCCGCTGCGAGGAATCTGTACATCGAAATTTCCTGCTCCGACATCCTGGATCCCAGCAAGCAGTTTTCTTATTGGATCGATGATTTTACTCCACATGACAAAGGTCATCCCTATACATAACAGGGTAATGACCAAGGAAGCAATGGACAATTGGGAAGCGATTTTTTTTCCGCTTTCCAAAATCTGCTGGTTCGCTTCATCAAAAATGGGAGAAACCATTTCTTCTTTAGGGATGACGTATCCCAAATACCAATGGGAAGTAGGGATTTGGGCTGTTAATAAAATCCGATTATCCGATAAGTAAGTAATGTTAGATGCTGTTGTTTTCCCTTCTTCGTGGATACTTGAGAGCGGTAAAGAATGGACCTTATCTTTTCCTCCTTCTTGCACAGCAATCACATTGCCGGATTGATTGAGAAGAAAGGCATAGGAATCTCGATGATTAAATTTTGTGTTGAGAATGTTTTCGACGATCTTATCAATGGCTATGTCGGCACTTACTACCCCTACTAAACTTTTGCTGTTCGTTAGGACTGGTGCGCTGGACGTAAGCATCCAGCTTCGATGAGTAATGTCCAGGTATCGATCTGTCCAGACCGCCTCGCTTTGCGTATTACTAGACGGCAACGCCTTCGTGTAAAAGGGATACGACGTAATGGGGATGGAAGGATCAAAAAACTGGTCTTCTATTTCCTTTTTCAAATCGATACCGGGATAGATTCGCCATGCCGATTCAGGAAAGGTTAAATACATAGCTACGATGTTCGGATTATTTTCTAATCCTTTCTGAAACATCGATTCGATATATTTGCTTCGCTCCAATCGCTCCACAAGGTTTGAGGTTATTGGAAAATGCCCTGTTGCTCCCGTATTGGATTGGCCGGGATCAACGTTGTTTTCCCAATAATAACCTTCTTTTTCCTTCTTTAAATGGATGGGTGTCAACACAGGGAACAAATGCGGTTCATTGTATACTTGTTCAGCAAATCTTTGCACCAAAAGCACATGTTGCTCAATATTGGTTAACTCCATATTAATGATGTCGGCTTGGCTTTGAAGATGGGATTGATAAAGCCCAATTACTCTAGTCGTGATTAGATTTCCTGTACGCTCTGCGGTATTGCCAATTGCACTTTTTACAAATTGCATGGAGAAAGTTCCGAATAAAGCGAGAGGTACCAAAGAAACCAGTAAGAGAGTGAGCAAAATTCGAGCAGACAGCGATTTGGGGAGAGGGAACAATTTAAAGCGATTAGGCATCATCAAATCGATACCCTACCCCTCTAATGGTAATGATCTTTTTGGGATTTCCAGGGTCATCTTCTATTTTCTTCCTAAGCTTTCCTATGTGAACCTTGACTGTTTTCGTGTCAGAGTCAAAGTCGAAGCCCCACAATTGCTCCAAAATATGGTCTGTACTAAACACTTGATGGGGATGCAGCATAAAAAAAGCGAGCAATTGGAATTCTTTTGCGGACAGCCCTATTTTTTTGCCATGAAGAAACGCCTCATGACGTGCAGTATCCAATTGTAATGACGCTGAAACGATTTCGGTTGTGTCCTTTTGTTCTTTTTCCAGTTCGACACGGTGGAGCTTTTGTTGGCGGCGGAGGTGAGCTTTAATCCGGGCCATTAGCTCATTCGCACTAAACGGTTTACTGATATAATCATCCGCTCCAATGCTAAGACCAATAATCTTATCCATTTCCGTGTCTTTGCAACTGAGGAACAAGATAGGAGAATCCGTAAATGTTCTTAGTGTTCTGCATACTTCATGTCCGTCAATATCCGGAAGAAATACATCCAGCACGACAAGGTCAGGCCTAGTTTCCTTTACTTTTTCAATGGCTTCTTTTCCTGAATGGGCCACAGCAAATTTAAAACCTTCCCTCTTGAGATACATGGAAAGAAGATCTCCAATCTCCTTTTCATCATCTACTACCAGTACGTATTCTCCTGCCATGTCTGCTCTACCTCCTTTCTCTCAATCATGTTAATTCTAATATCCAAACCCACGGGAATCAATATCTTTTATGAATAAAGGATATTTAAAATGTTCATTTAATTTACCTTATTTTTACCTTTACTAACTTTCGTTTTTACTTTCATCCAATACTATTAGATCAGAAATAACGAATCAAGAAAATATGAATCCGATTGCAAAAGTAGATTGAGGGAAGGATGAACAAAACATGACCAAAAAATATCAGTTATTTATAGGCGGGCAATGGGTTGACTCCATTTCTGGCAAAACATTCGAATCGAGAAACCCAGCAACGGGGGAACTGAATGGCATGATAGCCCAGGCACAGCAAGAGGATGTTGATCTAGCGGTCAAGGCAGCCCGCAAAGCATTTGAATCAGGTCCCTGGGCGGATATGGCTCCAAGTGATAGAGGCCGTTTACTGTACAAAGCAGCCCAGAAGTTATGGGAAAATGCAAACTACTTGGCTGAAGTGGAAACGATGGACAACGGTCAACCCATAAATGAATCTAAATATATCGCGATTCCTGCGACGATCGATGTGTTAGAATTTTACGCCGGTCTTGCTAATAAGGTTCAAGGAGCTACGCTTTCATCTCCGGGAAGCCGCTTAAACTATACTTTGAGAGAACCCCTTGGGGTCATCGGCGCCATCGTGCCTTGGAACTTTCCGCTTATGCTTACCATGTGGAAGCTAGCTCCAGCGCTGGCTGCAGGAAATACCATTGTGATTAAGCCAGCTGCAGAAACGCCAATCAGCATATTGGAGTTGGCAAAATTATTCCAAGAGGCAGGAATTCCTGATGGGGTAATCAACGTAGTTCCTGGGAGCGGAGCGGTTGCAGGGGAAGCCTTATCCTCTCATCCGGATGTAGATAAAGTAGCTTTCACCGGTTCAACCGAAGTAGGCCGGATTATCATGCAAGCGGCAAGCCGTCATTTAAAACCAGTCTCATTGGAGCTCGGAGGGAAGTCACCCAATATCATATTCGATGATGCCACTCTGGAGGATGCCGTAAATGGATCCATGTTTGGTATATATTTCAACCAGGGTCAAGTTTGCGCATCGGGATCCCGCTTGTTCGTACAGGAGGGGATTTATGATCAATTTATGGATTCGTTTGTTAACAAAGTGAATGCGATTCGCATCGGTAACCCATTAGAGGCGACAACGCAAATGGGACCGCAAGTTTCCGAGAAACAGCTGAAGACGGTCGAACACTATGTTAAGAGTGGACTAGAAGAAGGAGCGCGACTGGTGACTGGCGGGAAACGATTTGCAGAGGCGGGCAATGGCTATTACTATACTCCAACTGTATTCGAAAATGTAACAAACGAAATGAAGATTGCCCGGGAAGAAATTTTTGGCCCAGTCATCTCGGTTATTCGCTTCAAAGATGAAGAAGACGTATTAAGAAAAGCGAATGATACTATTTTTGGGCTAGCGTCCGGCGTTTGGACAAACGATCTGAAACGTGCTCACCGCATGGTTCGGGGGTTGCACGCAGGTACCGTTTATGTAAATACCTATAGCATGCTGGATAGTGCTGTCCCATTCGGAGGAACAAAACAAAGCGGGTTCGGAAGGGAATTAGGTATCCAAGCTATGGATATGTATACCCATACGAAAAGCGTGTGGATCGACCTGAACAAAGAGGGATTAAATTGGTATCAACTTTAATTAAATGTTAGAAAGGAGAATGGAAAACGTGCAGAAAAAACTTCTGAAATCATCGCTCATACTGGGTACGGTTCTATCGTTCGTATTTTCTCCTTTTTCGCCCATAGTAAACAATCATGTTGCATCGGCTCATGGTGGTGAAATCGAATATGTTGAGTTGAAAACGACATTGGAGAATTTCGGAGCGACTGTAAAATGGGATCAGACTAGCCGTTCGATCCATATTTCGAAAGATGATTATATTGTCGAAGTAAAACCGAACTCTAAGGAAGTCAAAGTAAATGGAAAAACCGTTACACTTGAAGTTCCTGTAAAGGTAGAACAAGGTGTTTCCTATGTGTCACATCATTTTATCAATGAAGTTTTTCAATCTAACCTTCTGCAAACAGCTAAAGTAGCAGATACCTATAACCCTTTAAACCCTTTATCTCCAAAAGAGATTGAAGACGTCGTAAATATACTTAAGCAGTCAGGAAAATTTAAAGGGAATCTTCGTTTTACTGAAATTTCGGTAAAAGTCCCGGGCAAGAATGAAGTGTGGGACTGGGTATTGACGGGAAGCAAGAATAAGACGTTTGCGAGACAGGCAGAATTTATTGCGCTGGACGGAAAACAAGTGATTCAGGGTCAAGTCAATCTATCGACAAAGGAACTTACCGCATGGGAGCCAATGGATGATGTACACGGAATGATTATTCTGGACGATTTTGCAACCGCCCAAGCGGCGATCGAGTCCAGTCCTGAATATGCAAAAGCACTGGAAAAACGCGGTATAAATGATGTGAAAAAGGTAGTAGCGACGCCATTAACCGTAGGCTATTTTAATGGAGAAGACGGCTTGGAGCATGACTTGCGGCTATTGAAGGTAGTTGCTTATCTAAATACGGGAGACGGGAATTTCTGGGCTCATCCGATTGAAAACTTAGTAGCCGTTGTCGATCTAGAAAAGAAGAAAGTCATCAAAGTTGAGGATGACGGGGTTATTCCCATCCCCATGCAAATGAATGCATACGACGGCAGAGATTATGCGAATAAGGCGGATATCCAGCCTCTGCGCATCACGGAACCGGAAGGAAAAAACTACAGGATTTCAGGAAACACCATCAGTTGGCAAAATTGGGATTTCCACCTGCGTTTAGACACGCGTGTCGGTCCGATCCTTTCCACGATGACCTATAAAGACCAGGGCAAGAAAAGAAAGGTCATGTATGAAGGTTCTCTTGGCGGCATGATTGTTCCTTATGGAGATCCAGATGTAGGCTGGTACTTTAAAGCCTATTTGGATTCCGGTGACTATGGAATGGGTGCCCTAACATCCTCGCTTAAAAAAGGAACGGATGTACCCGAAAATGCTCTGCTTCTTGATGCAACGATCGCTGACAATGCAGGAAATCCCTACACCATTCCCAATGCTATAGCCATTTTCGAACGCTATGCCGACGCGGAATACAGGCACGATGATCTGGTTACATTCACAGAAGGAAATGCAAGCAGGGAACGTCGTGAACTCGTTGTTCGTTGGGTAAGTACGATTGGGAACTACGATTATATATTTGATTGGGTACTGCTGCAGAATGGCACGATTAAAATTGACATCGGTGCATCGGGCATTGAAGCGGTAAAAGGTGTTGTGACCAAGACCATGCATGATGAAACCAGTGAAAAGGATACTCGCTATGGTACGCTGCTCGATCACAATATAGTGGGTACGACACACCAGCATTTATATAACTTTAGACTCGATATGGACGTGGATGGGGCAAACAATTCCTTAATGGAAGTCAATCCTCAAGTTGCGCCAAATCAAGATGGCGGCCCTCGAAAGAGCGTCATGGTTACCGAGCAGAAGACAGTAAAAACGGAACAGGATGCCATTCAAAAATTTGATCCGTCGACCATTCGTTTGGTTAGCAATCCGAACAAAGAAAATAAGGTAGGCAATCCTGTATCTTATCAAATCATACCATTTGCAGGCGGAACCCACCCTATAGCTAAAGGAGCATTGTTTAGCCAAGATGAGTGGTTATATAACCGCGTTCATTTCATGGATAAACAACTGTGGGTAACGAACTATCATCCCGATGAAAGATATCCAGAAGGAAAGTATCCGAATCGAAGTAAGACAGATACGGGATTGAAGCAATTTACTTCGGACAATGGGTCTATTGAGAATACAGATATTGTCGTATGGATGACCACAGGTGCAACCCATGTCGCACGTGCCGAAGAATGGCCTATGATGCCTACAGAGTGGGTTCATGCTATGCTGAAACCATGGAATTACTTTGACCGTACGCCTACTTTGGATCTTCCGGAGAAAGAATAGGATAGGATAGATTGAAAAACACCTCCCTAAATCGAACTAGACTTAGTGGAGGTGTTTTGTTTTCCTTATGACGGAGAGCCAAATGTCGTCCATAGATGACAAGATAATTGTATTTTCAAAAAGTCATCAGGATCATCGAAGCGTAGATTCAATAATTCTTCAATTTTTTTGATCCGGTGGTAAAGGGTGTTGATGTGAATGTGAAGCTTATCCGCCGTATGTATAGCGGATCTGTTGGATTCAAGATAAGTGATAAGGGTTTTTTCCAAATCATTATTTTTTGCCTTTTCCGTCCACAATGGGGATAGGATCTCATGTAAAAAGCGTTGGATTTCATGGGGCTGCTGATTTAGAAATAAACGATTGATTCCGATCTCCTTAAAGTGCATAAGGGCTGACTGGTTTCTGCTTTCTAAATAAGACAGCGCTTTATTTGCTTCGTCGTAACTTTTAGAAATATGCTCAACGCCTTCGTAAGGATTACCGATCCCAATACGTATGGGAGTCTCGTCGCTGTCTTTCCATTCTTCTAATATAAGCTGCAATGACTGGCTTATTTCTGCAAGCTGGGCTGGATCTCTCAGAGAGAGAAGCAAAGTGACTTTATTATGAAAACCAAACGCGAGCATATTGACCGTGGTCATCCTTCTCTTTATTTTAGAGGCCAGTCGATGGATGTTGACCTCTAATGCATGTAAGTCTTGATCTTGGAAAGTCGCAATTTCAAATAAAGAGACGGTTAAGAAAGAGGAGGGAGACAAGTTCAGTCCAAACTCTTTTCCTTTTGCTGCCAAGAGCTCAGGATGGTTATTCTTTAATAAATCATTAAAAAATTCATGGGTTTTCTTATAGTAAACTTCTGTAAGAGTCCGTTTTTTAACCAATTCTAATGCTAACACGGAACTTCCTTGCTCCAGCGTTATTTTTTCAAGCTGAGTAAGCGGACTCCCGAGAGGAACGATAAAACACCCTAAAAAGATAGCGCCCGATCGAATAGGATAAAGGTAATAACTCTCCTTCTTCTTCCGCTCGACAAGATCGACATAAACAGGATGGCTTTTTCCGGAAAAAATCTTTTCGATTTCATCTATTCCGAAAGGAGGAGTTGTGTTTCGGTATCTCGGATAAAATTCCATTTCTAGGATGTTAATAAAGGAAAGCTCTTTTTCTATCATTCGATTCAATTCTAAAATGATAGAATCAATGCCTCCATTTTGCAGGGAGAGTTGGGTCAATGTTGCATGGATTTGATTTCTCTTTAAAAGAAACTCATTTTTCGCTTGTAATTGTTCACTTAAGTCCGTCACTTCTTTTAATCTCATTTTCATTTCAGAATAAAGCTCCGCATTGTAAATGGCGATCGCAGCTTGATCGGCAAAGCCTTCCAGTAAAGTTAAATGCCTTTCCGTTAATCTTCCTTCTCTATTGAATTGGTAGACCGTCATGACTCCGATCCTCTTTTCTCCCATTTTTACCGGTACGCTTATTAAAGAATTTAAGGAGCGAGAGGCTACGGCGGCGAAAAGATGTATGGAGTTTTCTTCAGAAATGTTGCTCATCTCCTTGAACATGTCTTCCTTGGAGTAGAATAGTCTGGATCTTCCCTCTTCAAAAACCTTTCCGGTAATGGATTCACCAACTCTTGGCTGGAAAAGTTGAATATGTTCATTAAAACCGACGGTTCCCTTTGGGATTAAGCGAGCCTTTTTCTCATCATATAGCTGAAACAGACAGCAATTAGCAGGAGGAATAACGGCGAGGGCACTTGCTGAAATTTTCGTCAACAGGATGTCCAGGTTGAGTGATGAGGTGATGGAATGAATGCCTTCTACCAAGGTTTGCAATTCCTTTTCTCTCATTTTAATCAGCTTTTGGGTAAAGAAGAGAGAAAAGGCAAGATGCAAATGTTCCAGCTGCTCTTCAGAGGGGATGAAATCTCCGTCATGAAGACAAATGAATACGAGATGGCCTTCGGAACAAAAAAAGGTGAGAACCGTTTTATTCGTTTGGTGACTAATCTTGTATTTTTGGTGTGTATTTCTCATGGGATAAGACGGCGGTTGAAAGAGCTCCTCTTTATGTTCAGGATAAACTAAATGCGGTTGATGATTATGGGGCTCAAGAATCCAAATTTGAAAGGGAATTTCTTTGAGCTTTTTTTCTATATTATATTGGATTTCTTCGAAGGTTATCATGCCTTTACTCCTTATTGGTAAAACATACAATGAAATGAACAGAACATCGTATGAACCTACATTGAATTAATTTAATAATATTTTATACTATTTTATAAATACAGAAAAGATAAAACTAACAGATTGCCCAAAGTATGAAATAGAGGAGGAGATGGCGCATGGAAAAAGCGTTACAGGGCGTTCGGGTGCTGGATTTGACTAGGGTCTTAGCTGGCCCGTATGCCTCTATGGTTCTAGCAGACCTTGGCGCGGATGTGGTCAAAATTGAAAACCCGAACGGCGGGGATGATTCTCGCGGATATGGTCCTTTTGTCAATGGGGAGAGTGTCTACTTTATCAGCTTAAATCGAAATAAAAAGAGTTTATCCTTAAATTTGAAGTCTCCGGAGGGAAAGAAAATCTTTTTAAGTCTTGTCAAAGATGCCGATGTGGTCTTGGAGAATTTCCGTCCCGGGACGATGGAGAAGCTTGGACTTGGATATGGGGAACTGGAAAAAATAAACCAGCGCTTGATCTATGCCGCAAGTTCCGGGTTTGGACATACGGGCCCTTATAGCCAAAGGGCAGCTTATGATCTGATTGTTCAAGGGATGGGTGGAATCATGAGTCTGACAGGCAACCCGGAAGGTCCTCCCACGCGGGTGGGTGCTTCGATTGGTGATATCACGTCCGGGCTGTTCACGACCATTGGAATTCTAGCGGCCCTGCAGACGCGAAGAGAAACCGGGAGAGGGCAGAAAGTAGATGTAGCCATGCTGGATTGTCAAGTCGCGATATTGGAAAATGCCATTGCCCGGTATGCTGTAACGGAAGACTCTCCTAGGCCAACAGGGAATCGTCATCCATCGATTACACCCTTCGCGGTCTTCCAGGCATCCGATGGCCATGTGGTTGTCGCCGCAGGAAACGATACTCTCTGGAAAAAATGGTGCAGTACCGTGGGGAAAGAAGAGTTAGCCGAAGATCCCCGGTTTAAGACGAATGCTGACCGAACGGATAACTGGCCTGTTTTGGAGCCGATCATGGGTGAAGTGATCAAACAGCGAACGGTGGAAGATTGGCTGAAGCTATTTGAAGAAGCCGGCATTCCTTCTAGCCCTATCAATGATATAGCAAAAGTAGTAGAACATCCCCAAGTTCTAGCGCGCGAGATGGTCGTATATCAGGATCACCCCATTGCCGGGCGCGTCATGATGCCGGGGATTCCGGTCAAGTTATCCAGGACACCGGGCTCCATTGTAGCAGCAGCCCCTCTGCTCGGTCAGCATAATGAAGCCATTTTGGCGGGCTTAGGTTACACGAAATCGGAAATGGAACAATTGAGGGAGCAGGGAGTGGTGTAATAGATCATCAGTTCGGAGTGTTCCATTGCGGACATTAGATTCGTTAAATGGGAAAAAATCGCCATGATTGAGAGTGGAGTGGACATAGGTTCCGTTATTTTGTTAAGAGTCTACTCTATTTCACCATTTTTGAGCAAATAACAAACTCATTGTCCGAAAAAAGCTCCTATATCTGTTTTTCACGAGAATAGCGAACCCTATGTCCGCCTAATCCTGCTGAACCTATTCAAAAAATCAACAACCAATGTTAACAGAGCCTAAAATATAAAGGAGGATTATTAATATGAAAACACAGGATTTGATAGAACAGAAACTAAGTTCAAAAGAAAGAATAAAGAGTCATTTTCGAAAATTAAGCAGCTTTGTCGGCGTTTCCGGTTCAGAGCAATCCGTAGTTAGATATGTAAGAGATCAGCTCGCATTGCACGCAGATGAGGTTAAGGTTGATCATTTTGGCAATGTAATCGCTGTTAAATATGGCACGTCGCCAGGCCCAAAGCTGATGATTTCGGCCCATTCCGATGAGGTGGGATTTTGTGTCAAAAACATTCTTGCCAATGGTTATATTGTCTTCGATAAGATCGGGGGCGTTCCCGATAATTTAATGCCTGGAAGGAAGGTTTGGATCACCCATAAAAAAATCCCCGGAATCATCGGGACAAAGCCAGGACACCTGCAAACACCCGAAGAAAGCAGGCAGGTAAAGTCCATCCGTGAGTGTTATATTGATGTGGGGGCCTCTTCGCGGGAAGAAGTCGAGGCTATAGGAATTAAGATCGGTGACGGCATCGTTTTTCAAAGCGATTTTATGGAAATGCACAACCCGGATCTCATCTCCACAAAATCGGTGGATAATCGAATTAATTGCGCTGTATTAATTGAATTGTTCCATCAAATCAAAGATATGAATTTTTCGGGGACTCTCTACGGCGTAGTAACAGTCCGAGAGGAAATAGGGCTGCATGGCGCCGTGACAGCGGGAAATGCGATTGAACCGGATTATGCTATTGTTCTGGATACGATTCCTGCAGGTGATACGCCTGATATCGATACGGAACGCGTCCTTCCCGTTTACCTTGGCAGAGGGCCGGCATGCCCGATTTCGGATGGAGTGAAGGGACTGTTTTTTACCTACATCCACCCGAAAGTAAGAGAGATGATTGAAGAACAATCACAAAAAGAGAATGTGCCACTGCAGTTTTTAACCTTAGTGGGAGATTTTTATACGACAGATGCGGCCAATCTGGCTTTGACCAATAAAGGCGTACCGGTTGGAATCGTGGCAACGCCTCGAAGATACTCCCATTCGCCAGTCGAACTTGTAAATCTGAATGACGTGGAAGGTGTCCTGAAGATCGTTAAAGGGATTGTTGAAGATAATGGGAAAAAGAATTTGGACTTTCTATAATAAATAAATAACGAAAAGGGGGACAAAGATGGAACAAGTCATGCAATTGGCAAATAGCTTTCCGCTTTGGATTTTTGCTTTACTCATTGTTGGGGTTGTCATCTTTCAGGCCATTGTGTTTATCCGGCTTTCCGCTAAGACAAGTGCCTCTGTTGGCATGACTTCTACAGAGGTTCGATCCGCCATTCGAGCGGGGGCGATCAGCTCTTTAGGGCCTACTTTAGCCATCGTGTTTGTAGCGATTTCCCTCATTACGCTGATAGGAGAACCGGTTACCTTAATGCGAATAGCGATTATTGGATCGGCGGCTATTGAAACAGTTGGAGCAAGCCTGGGAGCTAAGGCAGGCGGGGCTGATTTAGGATCTCCGAACTTTACGGAACAGGCGTTTACTACCGCCGTTTGGGTGATGTGTCTGGGGGGAATGGGTTGGCTATTATTCACGGCCCTATTTACTAAATCTCTAGGAAAAATACAAGATAAAGTTGCCGGCAAAAGTCAAAATGTAAACGTTTTAAAGTCAATCTCTACTGCAGCGATGATCGGAGCCTTTAGCTATCTTGGAAGCAGTGAAATGGTGAAAGGGTTGGATGAATCCATCGTCTTGATCGTTGCATTGATCGTTATGCCCATCATTATGTCGGTTGCCAACAGGTTTCATTTAAGCTGGCTAAAAGAATGGTCACTTGGCTTGGTGATTGTTATCGGATTATCCATAGGATTCTTCATATCTTAAGGAAGGGCAGGGGAAGATGCATGTCAATGGGCAACGAGGGAAGTAATTTAACAATTGGTGAAGGTGCTATAGCGACGAAGGATATGGCAGCTGCAACCATGATAGATTTTGAGACATTTCAGGAGAAATCCCATTTTTGGGGTCGTTTGACGATTTGGTCCGTTATCCTTCTCACCTTAGTAGTACCTCTTTATCTGTCCTTTGTTCTTGGATTTCATCCTGGTTGGGCTGCGATCATTTCAGGCTTTATAGCTTATGCCTCCATTATCGCCATTGTATGGATCGTTGAACCGATTAGTTATTATCCCATTTTAGGCGTCTCCGGAACCTATCTTGCCTTTCTGACGGGGAATATAGGAAATATGTGCCTGCCTTGTGCCTCCGTTGCTCAAAGCGTTGTGGGTGCTGAGCCTGGGACGAAAAAAGGTGAAATTACTGCCACTCTCGCCATAGCTGCGGCATCGATTACGAATGCGGTCATCCTCCTGTTTGTTATTCTAGGAGGCTCATACCTGCTATCCGTAATGCCGGAATCTGTGATGAGCGCCTTCCGCTTTGTCCTTCCTGCTATTTTCGGGGGAGTGATCGCGCAATTTGCCTTGCAAAAACCGACATGGGGATTAGTAGGAATCGCTTTTGGATTATTCGTTAATCTCGGTCCAATACCGCGTACTTTTCATACCTTTTTGTGTATCCTTGGAACCGTCGTGATCTGCATGCTTATGGAGAAAATCAAGGCTCAAAAAACAGGCGTAAGCTAAAGTGATTTGGAGGTAAGCATGAGTAAACAAAATCTTTTAGATTTTATAGACAGTTATGAGTTTACGGAAATGGCAAAGAAAATCTGGGAGCATCCCCAAGTTGCCTATGAAGAAACGTATGCTTGCGATTTACAAATAAATAGATTAGAGAAAGAAGGATTTCGCATTCAATCTTCGATTGCGGGAATTTCCACAGCGTTCGTTGCCGAATACGGAGCAGGGAAACCAATTATAGGAATATTGGGTGAATATGATGCCTTGCCGGGGCTTTCTCAAAAAGTAGGAGTTGCCCATGAACCCATCGTATCCCATGGAGCTGGTCACGGGTGCGGACATAACTTGCTCGGAACAGCGGGGGTCGAAGCGGTCATTGGCTTAAAAAAGAGGATGGACGAAGAGAAGCTGGAGGGAACGATCCGATATTACGGCTGTCCAGCCGAGGGATTCCGGAAGAAGTTACCCCTCCTACGGGCAGGGGAGCAGATTGAAGAGTAGAAGTATAGGTTATCTACACAAGAAGCCAAATCCCATTGAGGGGTTTGGCTTTTTATGCTACACCTATCCGAAGGGGGACCCGAGAAGTGTATTATTTAAAGATAATCGGTAGGTTTTCAAGGGATCTAAATCCAACTAAGTTCCTCCAAGGCAGGTTCTTGGAATCTAACTCAAAGTTTGGTATTTCATTCAAAAGAGCTGGAAGAGCTAACCGAGCCTCCATTCGGGCTAAGGTGGAACCTAAACAAAAGTGGGTACCGTACCCAAATGCCAAATGAGGATTAGGATTCCGCGTGATATCGAGTTTCTCTGGATTCAGGAATTTTCGAGGATCCCGATTTGCAGCTCCTAACAGGACATATACCTGTTCACCTTTTTGGATCAAGCAACCATTTAGTTCAATATCTTCTGACGCCATTCTAGCGGTCATTTGCGTTGGACTTTCGTAACGAAGAAACTCTTCCACCGCTGTCTCGATTAAAGATGGATTGGCTTTTAATGCTGCTAACTGATCGGGGTGATGGAGCAAACCAACCATCGCGTTGCTTAAAAGATTCACAGTTGTTTCGTGGCCAGCGATCAACAAAAGAATGCATGTGGAAATAATTTCATCGTCTGTTAAGCCGTTTTCTGTCTCTGACGTTTGAGTCAACAAGCTCACTAGGTCATCTTGAGGCCGTTGCTTCCGTTCTTGAATGAATTCGCGGAAATAACTCGATAATCTTACAATCGTATCATTCGCTTCGGTTAAGACAAATCTGGTTCTAGTCAAATCAATGCCTTGGATCAGAATAAAGGCCCAGTCTCTAAAGGCTTGGCGATCCTTTTCAGGTATTCCTAGTATTTTTGCTATCACGAGACTCGCTAAAGGGAAAGCGAAATCGGTAACTACATCTAGTTTTCCTGTTTTTTTAGAGTCTTTTAGCAAGGTATGAGCCGTTTCCTCGATAAAGGTACGATATTTTTCTATTGCTCGCTGGGAAAACGCTTGTCCGACCAAGGTACGCAATCGTGTATGCTCAGGAGGGTTCTTAAAAAGCATCATATGATTTTGGCTGTTCTTCAAACCTTCATATTTGGAAGCCGTTGGCGGGAGAGGGCTGCGATTTTGAAAGCGCGCATCTTTAAGAATATTGAGGGCTTCCTCATAGCCGGTTACATACCATCCGGGATATTTACCAGACGCATGCTTGTATAACGGATGAATGGCACGCATTCGTTCGTAAGAAGGATAAGGATTCTGAAAAAATTCGTCTGTCATAATGGGAAAGTTCATAACCGTACACCTCAAATATGTTAACTTAATTTTAATAATAGGTTAACATATTTTCTATCAAAAAAGCTACCATATTTTGTTTTGTTTTGAAACACCTTTAATTACACACAAATAAAATGACAAACCCTCTACCAAATAAGTAGAGGGTTAATATATACTAAACGGCTTCTTCCCATTGCTCTTCATAATGTCCTCGGACGAGATCCTTTGCGAATTCATGTATACGGGTTTCAGATTCAAACTTCTCAAGCAATTCTTCAAGGTCGGATGGTAGAGAAGGTTTAGTGCTTTGAATTTTCCACTTAGACATGACTGTCATCCTCCTTTAATTATCTCCTTTAGTAGTATAACATAGAGTTTTTGTTTTGTGAACGCTTACAAACCTAAATTTTTCCTTAAGATGATTTTCCTTTGTTTCGGTTAATTTTTTCTTATAGTTAATACTATCAGATTGTGTAAGAACTGTTTCTTGGCTTGTTAAATGATATGACACACTAGATTAAAGCTGAAGTGTCAGGAGCGACGGCTAAATCTTTTGAGTATCATTGGTGCTCGAAGCACAATTTTCTACTGACTGTCTACATCATTAAATTTTCGGGAAGAATGTCGTCTCGGGGTGTCCTGGGCTTTCCCCAAAATAAAGCTCAAAATGTTGACATTGAAACGATGACACTTAAGTTATTTGTGTATCGGTACGAACTGTTTGTAAGATTGGTTCACACCTTATAGTAATAAGGCTAACCTTAGTGATAGTTACTAAGTATTTCCGTTTGCAAACAAATGTCTCTACACTAAAAATAAACAAACTATTCATTAAAATCATCCTAAAGGAGGGGATGAATATGCCAGAAAGACACCATTTTTAACTTGCGGGTAGGTCCGTACAAAGAATTTATGTCCATCAAAATGTTCTTGATTCTTTTTCGCAAAAAATGGTTGAAGCTACGATAAATTCTGTAAAAAATGTTGTATAAATCTGTTACAATTGAACTGATGGAAATAGAAGGATTACGCAGGATATCACCATTGACCCCCAGCTTCTTCGCAAGATCAAACAGCACCTAACTCACTTTATTTCCTTTGGCGATTTGAGAAGGCTATAATGAAGTGATTAGGATACTAAAAGACCAATTTGCATTATGGGAGGATGAATACAATGAGGATGAAGAGCTTGCAATACCTATTGTCACTTGCTCAGTCAAGGGAGTTTGATGTAAAGCAAATACTGGATAAGATAGGCAATGATCCCTCTGTGGATGAAAGAGTATTAGAATATCAAGAAGAGCTTGACACCATCCAGCAAACTGTCGAAGACCTAAAGCTTCAAATAAGGAGAGGCCGAGATTAAGAGGGGTAAAAAGAAGAAGGAGCCTTGGACGCCCTTCTTACACCCCGATATGTTCTGTTATGAATTCAGGCCCAGTTGTTCGATGGTGGAAAGCTGGTGATCCTGAGTAAACATGGAAATGAATATAGATATAAAAAGGACGCTGAGTCAGTGTCCTTTTTTATCAAACTTAAAAAATTAACAAAAAATAAAGCTTGAAATATAGAATAAAATCTTGATAAAGTAATAAACGGACCGGTCGGTATGGAGGGTGCTACAGAAATGGATACAAAATCGTTGATCATCGAGATCGCAACAACTCTTTTTCAGCAAAAAGGATATAAGGGTGTAGGATTAACCGACAAAGATTCAAGGGATTTATTCGAATAAATTAGTAGCAGATGGGTTTTCGGAGGAAAGGGCTCATTCGATTGCTGTCATGATGACGGCTTCTATTGAAGGTGGAATTATGCTTTGTTTAACAAAAAAAGCAAGCGATCCACTAAAAATTATTTCGCATGTATTATCCAATTTATTGAAGGAATTTTAATAAATGAATCAACAAGTTCAAAACAGGCCCGGTAATGTAGGGCTTGCTGAAATTTGTAATAATTACGGCTTATTACTGACATAAGTTTTAAATATTTCAATCTATTATTCGCATTATGTACAATGTAAGATGAAGTGGGATTTATAACTTTTTTTTGATAAAACAGAAACAAACCGGTCGGTTTGTATGGGATTCTAATAAAATTGATAATAAACTAGATTAACACCGGTAGATTAGAAAAAGTTTTTCTAATGCAGTTATTGAAACCGTTAACAAAAGAAAGCTTCGCTTCCTTTTTGATTAATTCGAAGCGCTATTTCGTTATTTTTCGCCAGCCTCGAACAAGACAGATTCCACTATATCTCCCCATTGCTCCAATTTTTATGAATTTGTTTAGACCCGGAGATTTTCACTAATAGGAAAAAGGATTTTTCCGATTTCTGGGGCTGCACATCTTCTTTAATTCTTGTATATCCATACTTTTTACCTCCAGTCTCCGAAAGGGCTCATTCGGTTGCTCTCATGATGACGGCTTCTATCGAAGGTGCAATTCTGCTTTATTTAAACCCAAAAAGCAAGCGATCAACTAAAAATGGTTTCGCATGTATTACCATATTTATTGAAGGACTTTTAATAAATGAATCAAGAAACCGTAGCGGTTCCGATAACGCAACAACAAATCAAAACAGGGCCGATCATGGCTGCTCTTTTAGTGGCAGGCTTTGTTGGACTTTTTAGTGAAACGGCATTAAATATTGCCTTAGGGGAATTAAGCCGAATATTCCAAGTGAATGCCACAACGGTCCAATGGCTAGCAACAGGTTATTTTTTAACCTTAGGTATTTTGGTTCCAGTAACAGGTATTTTAATGCAAAAATTCACCACGCGTCAAATGTTTATGACTTCTATAATACTTTCCATTATCGGTACCATTTTAGCAGCAGTAGCCCCCGTATTTAGTGTTTTATTGGTGGGACGGATCATTCAAGCAGCAGGATTAGCCATTAATTTGCCTTTAACTCAAAATGTTATTTTTACCATCTTCCCCCCAAATAAACGAGGCTCCGCTATGGGGGTCATGGGCTTAGTGATGTTGGCTGGTCCAGCACTTGGGCCAACATTAGCAGGACTTATTTTAGATACATTAACATGGCATTGGATTTTCTGGTTTACCATATCTTTCTTACTGTTTTCCTTTATTTTCGGGTTGGTTTATTTACCGAATGTGAATGAGATACGCAAGGTTTCGATTGATGTGTTATCTGTTATTCTATCGACGATTGGATTCGGTGGTATTGTTTACGGAGTAAGTATGGGTGGTGAAGGCGGAGGCGGTTGGACAAGTACAACTGTTCTTGGGTCGATCATCATTGGACTAATTGCCGTCATTATTTTTGCGATTCGTCAAACGAAGATGGAGCATCCTATGCTGAATCTAAAAGCATTTACTTACCCGCTATTCGATCGCGGAATTTTTATGAGTTTCATCACGTTCTTTAATATGTTGTCCATGCTTGTCATTTTACCGATGTATATGTGAATGTCTTTATTAATTGCTGCTTTTACAACAGGTCTTATCCTTCTGCCGGGTAGCTTGCTTAACTGTGTATTAGCTCAACTATTGGTCGTTTATTTGACAGGTATGGTCCGAAAGCAGTAATTACACCTGGAACCATTTTGGTAGCTATTGGCTATTTAATCTATTCACAATTTGGTACCGAAACGGCTTTATGGATGATTGTCGTAACTCATATGGTCGTTAGGGATAGGGGCGGTGCTTGCTTCTGTACAAACCAACACGCTTAATTCTCTTCCGAAACAGTACTATCCCGATGGAATTGCTTTAACCCAAACGCTCCAACAAGTATCTGGCGCTATCGGTATTGCCGTTATGGTATCGATTTTATCGGCAGAACAGCATAGTTACCTAGCCACCGTTGCCAATGAGCCGACACAAGCCGTAGCGACAGGGTCTGCACTGGTGTTTAAAATCAGCTTATTATTAGCAGTGATTAATATTGTCCTGTCCTTATTCATGAAAAAGCCCAATATGAATCTAAAGGAAAAATCCTAAATATTTTATAGAGACAGAACCTTTTAAATCGTTTTAGAAGGAGTGGGTGGCAGATGGCCAATCATTATAAAAGTATTTTAGTAGCTGTAGACGGTTCAAAAGAAGCGGAATACGCCTTTCGCAAATCCATCGATGTTGCCAAACGTAACAAAGATTCCATATTAAACATCGTAAACGTAGTCGATACCCGTTCATTCGAAGTTATGACCGTTCCATTGTTGAGCGTGCACAGCAGCGATCAGAGGAACTTTTGAATGGCTATGAGTGGCAAGCTGAGGCTGGAGATTTGATCATCTATTCAGCACATGGTATCTGCCATATAGATGAAATATGTGAAAAGACTTATTTTGGCGTTACTAGAACCTATTACATTTTACATCCTCTTGAAGATACTCAATTAACCATCAGTACCCCAGTGGATAATGATCAGGGAGTCATACTAGGAATGATGAATCGCAAGGAAGCAGAAGAAATTTTAGATTCCTTCAAATTACCCGGTATTTCTTGGATTGAAAAAGTCCAAGACCGTACCAGAATATATTCTGAGATTGTAAAGACGGGAAATCGGAAAGAGATTTCTAAAGTAGTTAATACGTTGATGCGGAAAAAGGTTGAAGCTGAAAGTCATGAAAAGAAACTAGGCGAGTTTGGCCTTGGAGAATATTCCTAAATAGGTTCAATTCACTACGGCAACTGTTATTGCTACACTGACTTATAAAGTATTAGCAGACGAAAACTCACCTTAACCTTTAAAGTGATAAGTGATCAAGGTCTTTAGAGATAAAACAAGAAGTGTTCGAGAACTATACTCATTGACTTTTAATAGATTAGCAATTAAATTTATCTTTATCCCTTTTATCCAAATTTGGTTGCATACTATATAGAATATATTATAAAAAATAGGAATAAATAAAATTTTCGCTTTGAAACTTCCTATTTTCTTATAGAAAAGAGAGATTATCCTCATGAAGACAGTCATTTCAGGAGAAGCTGAACAGCCATATAGCCACCGCCAATATCTGTTACTTTCAGTTCCTCTTATCATATCAGGTCTCTCTACACCGTTATTAGGGGCAGTAGATACGGCTGTGATGGGACAATTGCCTAATCCCTCCTATATTGGCGGTGTGGCTATTGGATCTTTAATTTTCAACTATTTGTATTGGCTGCTAGGATTTTTGCGATACAGTACGTCAGGTTTTACAGCTCAAGCTCAAGGGGCTAACAATCAGACCGAAGTATTCATGTCTTTATTTCGGCCTATGGGATTGGCGATCATCTTTGGTGCATTATTCATTCTTTTACAGATCCCTATTAAACATATCGCTATTATATTTTTGGAGCCAAGCGATGCTGTAGAGATGCATGCTATTCAATACTTTGATATCCGCATTTGGGGAGCGCCTTTTACTTTGCTTAACTATGTTATTTTAGGTTGGCTCATTGGTATGTCGAAGGTACGGCTCTCTCTTTTTCTACAGCTTTTTATGAATTTGATAAATATCGTTCTTGATCTTATTTTTGTGAAAGTATTTCTAATGGGAACCGACGGTGTAGCTGCTGCAAGCTTAATTGCTGAATTTAGCGCACTTGTGATGGGGTTGTTGATCCTGGCCAAAGATCAGCAGATCAAGGGTATAAGCTGGAATTGGTCACAATTCCTACATAAAGCTTCTGTAATTAAAATGCTGAGTATGAATGGCGATCTCTTTATGCGCACACTTTTCCTATTAACCGTTTTCGGTTTGTTTACAGCTAAAGGGACATCTATGGGTGAGTTGATTCTAGCAGCCAATGCGATCTTGCTGCAAATTCAATTCATTATTGCTTATATCTTGGGTGGTTTTGCGAATGCAAGCAGTATTTTGGTCGGAAGAGCGATTGGGGAGAGAAATACAATCCTTTATAACCATACGATCAAAGTGACAGCGATATGGCCTGGTACCGTTTCGCTATTGCTGGCAATAATTATATACGTGGCTGGGGATGCAATCATTGCTTTGTTCACAACGATCCCAGAGGTACAGCAGGTTTCTTCTGAATATCTATGGTGGCTTATTTTATTCCCATTGGTTGGCTTTTGGGGGTTGCAGCTAAACGGTATTTTTACAGGTGCTACAGCAGCGAAACAGATACGAAATTCTATGATTCTATCTTTTATCATTTTCTTACTAGCTGCATGGCTATGTGTTCCTCAGTGGAATAATCATGGGCTCTGGTTTGCCTTTATCTTATTTACTTCAGCTCGTTCCCTATTTCTAGGGAGATATCTCCCTGAGCTAAGCCGTGCTGTACAATAATATGACTGAATAAGCTAAAACCATGGAATGCACCCATGGTTTTAGCTTATTGAAAATGAAATTCATTGACAAAAAATAACTCCTTCTATAATATGAATGATAATCATTATTACTTTTATTCGAAAGGAATTATTTTATCATGTTTAAATTGAAAAGAAAGACGATTTTACTTTCGGTTATGAGTCTTCTCATGTCTGCCGCTCTTCTTGGATGTTCGGAGAAGGAAACGGCAACGATATCTCAAGAGGGAACAGAGCAAACGGAGAAATCCATCACGCTATCCTGGCCGAGGGATATCGGGACGATGAATCCTCATGTTTACAATCCTTCGCAATTGATAGCACAATCGATGATTTATGAGCCATTGATTAGCTACAAAGAAGGAGGAGAGCTGGCCCCCCATCTTGCCGAATCATGGTCCATATCGGAGGACGGCAAAGAGTATACCTTCAAGCTCCGCCCAAATGTGAAATTTTCGGACGGGACGCCTTTTAACGCCGCCATTGTGAAAAAGAATTTTGATGCTGTGATGAAAAACTCCAAATTACATAGCTGGCTCGGTGTCATCAATGTCCTGGAAAAGACCGAGGCCGTGGATGAGCTGACATTCAAAATGACCTTGAAGGAACCTTATTATCCCGCATTGCAAGATTTGTCGCTGGTACGTCCTGTTCGATTCCTAGGTGAGGCCGGATTCCCGGATGATGGAGACACTTCGAAGGGAGTAAAAGAACCAGTAGGGACCGGGCCTTGGATGCTCGCCGATTACAAGAAAGACGAATATGCGATGTTTACCCGCAACCCGAATTATTGGGGAGAGAGCCCAAAGATCGAAAAAGTAACCGTAAAGATCATTCCGGATGCAGAGACGCGCGTGATGGCTTTTGAAAAAGGGGAATTGGATTTGATCTATGGAGAAGGCGTCATCAGTATGGATTCCTTCAATCAATTGAAAGAGTCCGGCCAATACGCAACGGAGCTGTCCGAGCCTGTCGGAACAAGAAATTTGCTGTTAAATACATCAAATGAAAAGCTAGCTGACTTGCGAGTGCGTTTAGCCCTGCAACATGGATTTAACAAGCAAGCCATGGTGGAAGGCATCACACTTGGTTTGGAGGAGAAAGCGGACAGCATCTTATCCAAAAACTTCCCGTATACGAATATTGATGTCGAACCCATTGAATACAATGTGGAAAAAGCGACTGCTTACCTCGAAGAGGCAGGCTGGAAGCTGCCTCCTGGAAAAACCGTACGGGAGAAGAACGGTCAACCACTTGAGCTGGAATTGATCTACGATAAGACGGACCCGATACAAAGGGCGATGGCGGAAACCGTGCAAGCCGAATGGGGAGCGATCGGTGTCAAGCTGAACATTACGGGAGTTGAATTGACGGTTCAAATTCAACGACGCAAAGCAGGCGAATTTGACATCGATTTTTGGTACAACTTCGGAGCGCCATATGATCCTCATTCTTTTATCAATGTTGTGGCAGAAAAAGGATGGGGTGTTTCGGAAGCCCATTCCAGCTTGCCTATGAAACAAGAGCTGGATCAGCAAGTTAAGGAGGCCCTTGCCTCTACGGATGAGAAAAAGCGACAAGAGCTATATGGCTCCATCCTGAAGACCCTGCAGGAGCAATCGGCTTTCGTTCCCATCTCTTATATCAAGAAAACCGTTGTTTACCAGAATGGTGTGAAAGACTTTAACTTCCCGGCTAATCGGGATGAACATCCATTCTACGGGATTGATACGAGCAAGTAATGGGTAGGGAGGCCATTCATGGTTAGCTATATCGCGAAGCGGATCCTCGCTATCATTCCCATTGTACTCTTTGCCATTCTCATCATGTTTTTACTTATCCGCATGTCACCAGTGGACCCGGCTGAAGCGTATTTGACCGCAGCCCATATTCATCCGACGGAGGAGATTCTGGCTGAGAAAAGGCAGGAATTCGGTTTGGATCAGCCTCTGATCGTACAATATGCACAAACTGTCATGAAGATTTGCCGACTTGATTTCGGCAAATCTTATCTTACGAATGAGCCGGTCTGGGATGAGGTGACGGCCAGAATGCCTGCAACGATCCAACTCGCTGTTAGCAGTATTTTAGTGGCTGTCATCATTAGTATCCCACTAGGTTTTTTGTCAGCGGTGTACAAGAACAGCCTGATTGATACGTTCAGCAGGCTGCTCTCGTTCTTCGGCGCTTCCATTCCACAGTTTTGGCTCGGATACTTATTGATTTTTTTCTTTTCTGTCAAACTCGATTTGTTTCCGGTAGAAGGAAGAGGATCGTGGGAGCATTTGGTGCTGCCGACCCTCACGTTATCCTTGGCATTGATCGCGATCTATACCCGGCTGCTGCGTGCAAGTGTGCTGGAACAATTGCAGGAGTCTTACGTTTTATACGCGAGAACGAGAGGGATAAAAGAAAGAGTTATTATGGTAAAGCATGTGCTCAAAATTGCCATTTCACCGGTGATTACGGGACTGGGTATGAATATGGGCAAATTGCTCACCGGAACGATTATCGTGGAGCAAGTTTTTTCCTGGCCGGGGTTTGGACGCTATTTTGTGGATGCGATTTTTAATCGGGATATTCCAGTGATCCAATGCTACGTGTTCCTAGCCGCTTGTCTGTTCATTGTGTGCAACCTCATTGTGGATCTGGTGCAATTATACATGGATCCCCGTATTTCATGGAAAGGAAGGACCGACCATTGATTGCGAGTGTTCGTATCGTTCTCAAAAGTGAGAAGACCGTGGTCGTTTGCTCGGTCATTTTATTGATTTTATTCTTTATTACCATTATGGCACCATGGATTGCTCCGAATGATCCCATTCAGGTGAATTTGGCGCTTAAGCTGCGTCCGCCATCGTGGGAATATCCGTTGGGTACGGACCATTTGGGACGCTGCAATTTTTCGCGCATTCTATTTGGGGCCCGTGTTTCACTAGGATTTGCCTCCTTAATTTTCATCGCTTCTTTAGGGATCGGATTGATGGTTGGGACGATTGCCGGTTATAAAGGAGGCTGGATAGATATTGGATTGATGCGGTTCTGCGAAGGGGTCATGGCATTTCCGAATCTCGTGCTCGTTCTTGGGTTAGTGGGATTATTAGGCCCTGGACTGTGGCAGGTGGTTTTGGCCTTAATGATGGTGCAGTGGGTATATTATGCCCGCATGTTTCGCAGCATGGTTGTTAGTTTGAAGGAGCAGAATTTTATTACGGCAGCTCGAATAAGCGGTTCTTCGCCATGGAAAATTATCCGACGGCATATGATCCCAAATGTGCTTCCTCCAATACTGGTAATGGGAACTCTGGAAATGGGGTGGGCGATCATGGACATTTCCGCGCTGTCGTTTCTAGGGCTTGGCATTCAGCCGCCAACACCGGAGTGGGGAGCGATGATTCACGAAGGGAAAGCGTATATACGAAGCCAACCAGAATTAATGCTCTATCCGGGTATTATGATTTTGCTTGTTGTCATGACGTTTAATGTGTTGGGCGAAGCTTTATCAGATCGATTTGGTGTAAAACGACGTTATTAAAAAGGAATGAGGCTATTGATGGAGGAACATCGCCATGTTTTGCAGGTGAGCGGTCTACATGTCAAGGTAAAGTCGGAACAGGGAATACTGCCCTTGGTTCAGGATATTCATTTTGAGATCAAACCCGGCGAGGTGCTTGGACTTGTGGGAGAAAGCGGCAGCGGAAAAACCATCACCTGTATGTCTCTGCTGCAGCTCCTGGATCGGAAAACAACCTGTGTGGAAGGAAGTATCCGATTGCATGGCCGTGAGATCAATGGCTTGGGGGCGGAGGACATGCGGACCATTCGCGGGAAAGAGATCGGCTTCATTATGCAAAATCCCATGAATGCCTTCACACCGGTGCATACGATCGGTGATCAATTCATCGAAACAATCCGAACCCATTCCGATCTCACGAAAAAACAAGCGATCGAGTTGGCGGCAGACTCTATGGATGCTGTGAATCTGCCCCAGCCTCTTGAGCTTATGCGGAGGTATCCTTTTCAACTGAGCGGAGGGATGCTTCAGCGGGTAATGATTGCGATATCGATGTGCCTGCGTCCATCCGTGGTCATTGCTGATGAACCGACAACAGCCTTAGATGTGACGAACCAATTGCAAGTACTGAGGCAGTTGGATCGACTTCGTTCAGAATGTGGGACGTCCATTCTTTTGATTTCGCATGATTTGGGTGTAATCTCAGAACTCGCTGACGAAGTGGCTGTAATCTATAAGGGACGGATCGTAGAAAAAGCGGATGTTTTCCAGCTATTTGATCATCCCCAGCATGAATATACGAAAAAACTTTTACATGCAAGGCCGGCCTTACCGTTTAATGAACAGATCAAGAAGTTAGTTTGATCAACGCCATAGCAAATGATGCGAAAAAGGAGGTGACTCCCATGAGTTTGCTGCAAGTAAAGGAAGTTACCTATAGCTATGGTTCATCTCGTTTCCTTTGGCGCTCGTCTCGGCAATCCGCCATTCTTTCGAATGTTTCCCTTTCCATAGAACAAGGAATGTGCATGGGGCTTTTAGGCGCCAGCGGAGCAGGAAAAAGCACGTTGGGCAGAGTGATCCTTGGATTGGAAAAGCCACAAAAGGGCTTGGTTCTTTTTCAAGGACAAGATCTCTATCACACGGACCCGCACACCCGCAAACGGCTTCGACGAGATCTTCAAGTGGTGTTTCAGGACTGTTACTCGTCGGTAAATCCACGGATGACGGCGGAACAGATTATCGGAGAACCCCTGGAAAATTACGAGAGACTGTCTGCCACCGAACAAAAAAGAACAATAGCGGAATTACTGGAACAGGTCGGGCTAAAATCCGAGGATATGAAAAAGTATCCTCGTCAATTTAGCGGCGGACAGCTGCAAAGAATCAATATAGCAAGAGCCATCGCTTTAAAACCGAAGCTGATTGTATTAGATGAGTCGGTAAGCAGTTTGGATATGGTGAATCAGACGCTTATTTTGAGTTTATTAGGTGAATTAAAGTCAGTATTTGGCCTTTCTTACCTTTTTATCACCCATGACATTAAAGCGGCCTACTCCATTTCCGATACCTTGGCTGTGATGGAGAAAGGGGAACTGGTCGAACTATGTTACGATAAAAATCAGGTTTTTGCTTCGCACCATCCCGCTGTGAAAAATCTGATTTCATCCATTCTACCTGAGCATCCTAGACATCGCTCCATTTCTTCGGGTCGAAACCCTATACGACATGCGCGAAGCGAAGCAAATTAAGCTGTGATGTATGCAACCAAACATAGTGAATAATAAATATAAAAAGATCGTCCGACTCTCTGAGGACGATCTTTTTATATTTTATAGAGTATAACACTACATACTAAATCAACCCAAATTTGACGTGGTAAAATGTCAAATCAACTAAGAACAAATTATAGAGGTGTATTAAGAAATGGGGGGTGGTGTGAGTGTTTTTTTCTTCTGCAACGTAATAGTAAAACAATGTGTCGTAAAATACTTCGTTAAAATACACGTATTTTTTTTGTAGTTAAAAAAACGGACCATTTTATTTAACAGAATGTCCAATGAACAACTAGTCAAAATATTATTTAATAAGTGTAGAGCAAAGATATAGAGTTTTACAAATATCAGCGAAAATAAGTAGGAGAAAGGATACCTAATCTTATGGATATCAAATCAGTCTTAACGCCCAATCATATTATACAAAAGATGTATATTGATGGACAATGGGTTGCAAATGAAACCGGTGACACGAGAGAAGTTATCAATCCTGCAAATCGTGAGGTTATCGGGATTGTTACGGAAGGTTCAGTGGAAGATGCAAGAAAAGCTATTGAGGCTGCGCGAAGAGCGTTTTATGAAGACGGCTGGATGAACAGCAAAGCAAGGCATCGTGCAGAGCTTTTGCTCCAAATATCAAACAAATTGGAAGAAAGAAAAGAAGAGTTTGCTTATTTAGAGACACTAGATAATGGGAAAACGTTGAGAGAGTCGATTAATGATGTTGAAGATGCAGTAAACCAACTACGTTATTATGCTGGTTTAGCAACAAAGCCTCATGGTCAAACCTATGATGTTCCGGATGATATTCAAGCTATGGTTGTTCGCGAACCGATTGGTGTAGTGGGTCTTATCGTTCCTTGGAATTATCCTTTGGTAATGGCAAACCAAAAAATTGCAGCTGCTATTGCTGCTGGATGTACAGTGATCATTAAACCAGCTCAGCAGACACCTCTTTCTGTGATTCGTTTGTTTGAGATTATTGATGAAGTTGGATTCCCGCCTGGTGTTGTTAATTTGGTATTAGGTGCTGGAAGTAAGGTCGGAGCAGAATTAGTCAGAAATCCGGATGTAGATAAAATCTCCTTTACCGGAGGTACCGATACAGGGATTAGGTTAATGAAATCGGCAGCAGATACGGTTAAAAAGATCAGTTTAGAGCTGGGTGGAAAATCACCTAATATCGTCTTTGCGGATGCTGATTTAGAAACAGCCATCGATTATGCCCTGTTTGCCATATTCGCCAATCAAGGTCAAGTGTGTTCGGCGGGTTCACGTTTATTGCTGGAAGAAAGTATATATGAAAAATTTGTACCTGAACTCGTAGAACGGGCTAAGATGATCAAAGTCGGACCAGGTTGGGTAGACGGTATTGAAATGGGACCTCTCGTTTCAGAAGACCATATGAATACAGTACTTGATTATGTAGAGATTGGCTTGAAAGAAGGTGCGACACTTCTTTGTGGGGGAAAGCGTATATTTGAGGGTGGCTTATCAGATGGTTATTTTGTAGAACCTACCATATTTACAGATACGAGACCGGATATGAGAATTGTTCAGGAAGAAATTTTTGGCCCCGTATTAGTCATTCAAACCTTCAAAACAGAAGAAGAAGCCATTCAATTAGCAAATGGCACAGAATTTGGTTTGGCTGCTGCGGTCTTTACCAATGATGGAGCTAAAGCTCATCGTGTAATTCGTCAAATGCGTGCAGGTATCACTTGGATTAACACCTACCATCCAACGTTCAATGAGGCGCCGTGGGGTGGATACAAGAAAAGTGGAATAGGCAGAGATTTAGGCACCTATGGATTTGAAGAATATCTTGAAACCAAACAAATTAATGTGAATTTAAAAGTAGAACCATCTGGCTTCTTTAAAGGTAAAAACGAATAATAAAATCGATTTTTACCCCTCTGCAAAAAAAAATCATAATAACTACATCTTTTGAGGAGGTTTTGATAGTGCTATGTTAAAACTTCCGCATCAGACATGTCATAGGTATGCTGGGAGGGATCAATAATGAAAAGTTTTGACGTTATCGTCATTGGAGCCGGGGTCATTGGGTCTAGCGTAGCCTATCATCTAGCCAAAAAGGGTCTAGAGGTTGCCTTAATCGAAAAAGGTGGAGTTGCATCAGGAACTTCCAGCAGATGTGATGCAGTGGCATTAATTTGTGATAAAAAACCCGGTATTGATACGGAAATTGGCTATGCAAGTATCCAGCTGTTTAAACAATTAGCGAGGGAGTTTTCGGTTGATTTTGAATTCTCTTCGCGGGGAAGTTTATATGTTTGTGAAACGGAGAAAGAACTGGAAATTGCCAGGGATTATGTTTCCCAACAGGTTAAAGATGGTTATGATATGCGAATGGTTGATAGGAATGAATTGCAGGAAATTGAACCCTATTTAGCCGATGATTTAGCCGGTGGGATCTGGACAGAAGTGGATTCGTCCATGAATCCATATAAATTATGTTACGCGTTTGTTGAAGAGGGAAAAAAGCTAGGCTTGAAAGTTTATGACTATCATGCTGTGCAGAATATTACATTGGATGAAAAAGGAAGAGTTAATAGCGTCGTAACGGACCGAGGTACCTTCAAAACAAAAAGGATTGTTAATTGTGCCGGCGTATGGTCCCCTAAAATAGCAGATATGGTTGGGGTTCATATACCCATTAAGCCGAGAAAAGGCATGGTATTAATATCTGAGAAGACGCCGTTAAAGGTGGCAAAGCAAAAAGTTCATGAATTCGGATACATGTTATCTAAATTCGAAGATATTCAGTTTAAAAGAAATGTAAGTGAATTAGTGGAAAAACATAATGTTGCTTTTACGATCGAGCCTACTGATGCAAATAACTTTTTAGTAGGAGGGCATCGGGCATTTAAGGGTTTTAACATTCAATCAGAAATCGAAGTTATGCGTGCCATAGCAGAGAGAGCCATTCGCTTCTTGCCTGTACTGAAAGAATTAAACTGCATAAGGGCTTATGCAGGAGTAAGACCTTGGGTGGAAGACCACCTTCCTATCGTATCGGAAGTAGAAGAAGTACCAGGGTTCTATATTGCTAGTGGACATGAAGGAGATGGAATTAGCATGTCTCCTATCACTGGAAGAATGGTAGCCCAGCTCATAACAGGTGAGCCAACAGATTTTAACATTGATAAACTGAATTTTTCGAGATACAAGAAAAAACAAGTTGTCAATATCTGAAACTAATGAATGCAAACAAAAATTAAACTAATATAGGTTAATAATAGGAGGAATATATTATGAGTATTGCACCAAAAGGAATTTTTGTACCATTAATTACCCCATTCAATGATGATGAAACCATTGATTTTCAGTCTTATAAGAAAGTAATCGACTTTCAAATCGAAAACGGAGTCCATGGCCTTCTGGTTGGAGGCACAACAGGAGAATACCATGTGATGTCATTAGAGGAACGCAAAAGTTTAATCAAGGCTGGCTGCGAATATGCCGCAGGAAGAGTACCTGTTATGGCGGGTGTTGGATGCACTACGGCCAAGGAAACAATCGAACTTGCCAATTATGCTGCAGAATGTGGCGCTAAATGGGGATTGGTTCTACCTCCTTATTATCATAAGACAAGTGAAGAAGGAATTCGTGAATTTTTCAAGGAAGTAGCTGCAAAGTCAAATGTAGGCATCGTCATCTACAATTATCCGGGTGCAACCAGCGTTAGCATTTCGCCTGAAATGATTTATGAGTTGAGTCAGGAAGAAAACATTGTAAGTGTCAAAGAATCTGCAGATTTTGGTCACCTATGCCAGGTTGTTGCTTTGACGAAGGATGTTGAAAACTTTACTGTATTTACCGGTGAAGAACACTTTATACTTCCTACTTTCTCCATTGGAGGACAGGGTGCTTTTGGAATCCTCGTTAATTTGCTTCCTAAAGAACTTGTAGAGCTTTACGAACTGGTAGTGGAGAAGAGCGACATAAATGCCGCACGTGATTTGAATCGGAAATTATCAGGTATTTATGGCTTAATGGAGGCGGAAGGTAATCCATATCCAGGCCCGGTAAAAGCAGGCATGGACATGATCGGAATTAAAGGAGGAAAAGTGAGAAAGCCTTTAACACAACCTACAGACGAGTTAAAAACAAAGATTGAAGAGGAACTGATAAAGTTAGGATATAAAGTTAATAGTCTTGCATTGAGGTAACGGATTTTAGGTAATAGTTTGCAGTGTAATCTAAGGGGGTGTGAAATTTGACTACCAAGAAATTAGTTGAAGGAAGAGAATATGGGTATTTAGATAAGCATCAAGATAATCGAATCATCACGATGAAAAAAGGTCAATATGTGTCCGGCTATTCGGTTGGCATCCTTTATTTGGATGAATGCTGGTATCCTGTATTGCCAGGTAATGTCGCCAATTTGGGTACGTATGACTTTCCGGTACGATTAAAGGTGGTTCCGAACTGTAATCAAGCCAGAATTCATGCTGGGGATCCCACCCTTTTGGATGATATTATCAAAGCCGCGCAAGAATTTGAAGCGGAAGGCGCTCGAGCCATAGCGGCAGCGTGTGGATTCTTTGGCAACTTTCAAGACAAAGTGGCAGCATCAATTAATATTCCTGTGTATCTGTCCAGCGTTGTTCAAGTACCGTGGATTAAAACAGGTCTTAAGCCTACACAGAAAATTGGAATGCTGACAGCAGATGCGCATGGCATTACTCCTAACTTATTTAAAAGCTGTGGAATAGATGACCCGAGCATTTGTGTCGTGAAAGATTTGGGGAGATTACCTGAATTTTCCGCGATTATCGAGAGTAGAGGAACCTTTGATAATGAGATCGTGAGACAAGAAGTAGTGGATGCGGCTATCAATATGGTGAATGAGAATCCGGACATTGGGGCTATTCTTTTGGAATGCAGTGACTTACCGCCTTATGCGGCTGATATTCAAAGGGCAGTACAGTTACCTGTGTTTGATTTTATAACGATGATCAGATGGGCTCATTATGCGACGAGTCAAAAACCGTATTATGGTTTTATCTAAATTGAATTAAGTCATTCATGATGTAAACGTAGGAGACATCAAACATTTCTTCTTATGTAAAAGTAGCTGTTCGTACAACTATTTTATAGCGTTTGAATGTTGATGTCTCCTTTTTTATAGCCTGTAATTCTATGAGACAACCTTGTTTTACATTTGATAATGGAGGACGATTTCTGTGAGCGAAGATCAAATCGTGATTTGCCGATGTGAAGAGATTACTTTGAAAGAAATTAGAGAGACAGTTGAGAATTTCCAATGTTCGTCACGTGAGGTCAAGCTAAGAACACGTGCGGGGATGGGGTTTTGCGGAGGGCGTACATGCCGTGGAATGATTGATCGGATGGTGGCTCAATTAAGCGGGAAAGTTGAATCTAACCAAGTATCGATGAGCTACCGTCCTCCTGTACGTCCTGTTACATTTGGTGTACTGGCAGGTGAAGACAAATGAAATCAATGAGAATAATTGATCATCCGGTTCTTGGAAAGCTTGAAGAAAAAAAGGAAGTCAAGTTTACGTTTGATGGTAAAACATTTTCGGCTTATGAAGGGGAAACAATTGCAGCGGCTCTCCTGGCCCATGGAGTGCGTACGTTGCGAAGCCATGAAGAAAAGAAAACTCCACGAGGCATTTATTGCAATATTGGCCATTGTTTCGAATGCAGAGTCAAGGTAGATGGAAAGAGTGTCGTTCGCTCCTGTCTAACTCCTGTGACAAATGGTATGAGTGTCGAATCAGGCATGCTTAATGTTTCATCCTCTACGAAAGGAGTAAAGCCATGATTGATCTTGTCATTGTTGGTGCAGGGCCTGCAGGATTATGTGCGGCTATCGCTGCTGCTGAAAACGGATTAAAGGTGTGCATACTAGATGAGTTTGTTAAGCCGGGGGGGCGTTTGCTCGGCCAATTGCATCAAGAACCAAATGGTTACTGGTGGAACGGAATTGAGGAAGCGCGTAAGCTCCATGAGAAAGCGGTTCAACTAGGAGTAGATATCCACTTAGGTGTAACGGTATATGATTTACAAAAAGTTGAAAATGAATGGTTCGTTTATACGAGCGAAAAAGTCTTTGAATCACGGTGTTTATTGCTTGCCACTGGAGCATCAGAGGCTCCTATTCCTGTTCCAGGGTGGACGTTGCCGGGTGTAATGTCCATAGGTGCAGCACAAGTAATGAGTAATGTTCATCGGGTAAAGCCGGGAGAAAAATGTGTCGTTGTGGGAGTGAATGTACTTTCCCTCGCGATTGCAAGAGAACTGCAATTATGCGGCGTGGATATTGAAGGGATCTTGCTACCGCATCCAAACTTAGTATCTGGAGAGTCTGCGGATCCAGAACAGGTGATGCAGTCGCTTCTTCGATTAGCTCACTTGGCACCTTCTCCTTTCATCCGATTTGGTGGAAAGTGGGTAACTCCAAAACTAGCGGTTCAATTTTTCCCGAAAAAAGGGTTTAAAATGTGGGGAATTCCTATACAAGTTCGAAGCAGGGTTCTAAGCATACTTGGGGAAAAACAAGTGGAAGCCGTACGTGTCGCTCATGTTACTCCTAGTGGTGATATTATTCCTGGAACGGAAAAAGACATATCTGTAGATTTTGTTTGCATTGCTGGTGGGCTTACGCCATTATCGGAACTTGCTGCAGTTGCTGGTTGTCCATTTCAGTATTTCGCTGAATTGGGGGGATATATTCCTCTGCATAATGAATACATGCAGACCGATGTTCAAGGGTTATATGTAGCAGGCAATATCACAGGGATAGAAAGCGCTAAGGTAGCAATGGCACAGGGTAAAGTAGCTGGTCTTTCGATTTCAAAAGATCTCAAAGCTTTAAATGATATTTCAAAAATAGAGGATGCCGTTAAGAATGTGGCGGTAACCAGACGCAATGCTATTATACAATTCCATCCAGGAATCGAAAAAGCGCGCACCGAACTTCACCATGAATTTTCTCGATCTCGTGGAAAAATGATCTCTGTGTAATAAGACAGTGTTTCGGGAAGAGGTGGAAAGTGTGCAATCATCAAGGGCTTTACCGTATATTGCATTAGTAATTGCTGTAATGGCAGTATCTACATCGGCAATTCTTGTAAAGCTGACAACGGCACCAGCTGGGATTATTGCATTCTATCGTTTATTATTTGCTTCATTATTACTATTGCCTTATTTTCTATTGAAATGTTTACCTGAGCTTAAGACTTTCTCAAAAAAGGAATGGATTTATTCGTTTGCTTCAGGGCTCTTATTAGCTACCCATTTTATCCTATGGTTTGAGTCTTTAAACTACACATCGGTTGCAAGTTCAGTCGTGCTTGTCACTCTCCAACCTCTGTTTTCATTTGCAGGAACGTACTTTTTCTTTAAAGAAAGTATTTCTTTTAAGGCGGTCATGGGTGTAATTGTAGCGATCATCGGAAGTGTAGTGATAAGCTGGGGAGATTTAAGTGTAAGCGTTCGGGCATTATTTGGTGATTTATTAGCATTGGCGGCATGTGCGATGGTAACTGCATTTTTTCTGTTTGGGCAGCATATTAGAAAGACCTATTCATTAACGGTTTACACATTTATTGTTTACAGTTTTAGTGCAGTTATTTTATTTTTATACTGTCTTTTATTAGACTATCCGTTTTTGGAATACCCGACAAGCGACTGGGTTTACTTCTTATTGCTTGCCATTATTCCAACGCTTTTTGGCCTTTCCTTGTTTAACTGGTCTTTGAAATGGGTAAGTACGAACATTGTTTCTGTGTCCATTTTACTAGAGCCTGTTGGTGCCATTATCTTAGCTTATATTATATTGGGAGAGACGATCATATTATTCCAAATCATCGGCGGGTCAATCATTGTATTAGGTATACTGATGTTTGTACTTGATAAAAAAGTGAATCATCCATTGAAAACAGAGTCCTAGACGTTTCCTTACCATAAACGGCTAAGCAGTTATATTTATTTATAACTGAGAATTCTTGAATACAGAAGGAGAGGTTACTATGAGTATTTGCGGGAAAAAGGTAGTGGTACTCGGAGGAAGTTCGGGTATGGGTCTTGCTACGGCACAAGCAGTTGCCGAACAAGGGGGACATGTCATTATTGCAAGTCGATCAGAGCAAAAATTAAAAAATGCAGCAGAGAAAATCAAGAAAAATGTTGAGACCTATGTATTAGATGTAACGGATGAAAAAGCGGTACAAGAGTTCTTTGATAAAGTAGGGAGTTTTGATCATCTAGCTTCAACAGCTGCCGGAGGTCCATCGGGCGACTTTTTGGAGTTGCCGATTTCAGAAGCGAAAAAAACATTTGAATCCAAGTTTTGGGGACAGTACTATGCTGCTAAATATGGTGCACCTTCTATTAATCCAGGAGGTTCCATTACGTTTTGCACAGGTATTTTATCTAATAGACCTTCAAAAGGATTTTCAATTCTTTCATCTATTAATGGAGGGATAGAGGCCTTAGCGCGAGCCATCGCCATAGAGCTAAGTCCGATACGAGTCAATGTGGTATCGCCTGGAATTGTCGATACTCCTCTTTGGGGTGGTTTACCAGAAGAAGAACGGAAAGCATATTTTCAGTCCGTTAGGAATCAATTGCCTGTAAAAAGAATGGGAAAACCTGATGATATTGCTCATGCCATGCTTTATTTAATGACAAATGAGTTTACTACAGGTACGGTTCTCGAGGTGAATGGTGGACATTTTTTAGTATAGCTGAAAAAAAGACGTGTGCTTCCTACATAAAAGGAAATATGCGTCTTTTTTCATAGCAAAATAGAAATACCGGTGATAGCCGGTATTTCTTTGTTTTATACATTAAAACGATTCGGATATAGGAATTCGTATGAGTACAAAGCTAAGTGAATGGTTAATCGATTTTCCGGAGACATAAATTCTTTTCCAAGGAACTCTTCGATTTTTTCCAATCTATAATAAAGGGATTGTCTCACGATGTGAAGGTCATCAGCTGTTTGTTTTTTTGAACCGCCGTTTTCTAAGTAGACTTTCATTGTGCGAAGAAGATCGCTGCCTCTCACCCTATCTTCTTCAATCAATGTTCCAAGATGATGATGAACGAAGGACTCGAGCATATTTTTTTCATTGAGGTCAATAAGCAGTTGAAAAAAACCAAGATCTTCATAAAAAATAAATGATTTCTTATACTGAGAACGAATAGATAATGCTTTTATCGCCTCTTCGTAGCTCCGATGCGCTTTTTTAAACCCAACATAGGTTTGTCCGACTCCGAAAAACAATTGAAAATCCCCTAGTTTTTTTTCCATGCTCAAATTTGCTATATAGCTCAATACGTATTGCAACCTTTCTTTATCTGATGATTTTTCTTTTGTTTTTTCATTTAAATTCAATGCTAATACAATGAGTCGATTGTTTTTGAGCGTAATAAAAGGCAGGAAGGCATGCTGTTTAAAAACGGAACGAACGATTAACGAAAGATGGGAGCCTGCCAAATCAATGGAGTCCATGGAAGAATTATGAGCATTATTGGTTGGTTTCTCCAATTCAATGATACAAACACGGCAGCTCATTTCATTCCATTTTTTATAATCCGGACCGACGAACTCCTTTATTTGCATATCATCTTCCATTCGATTATGCAGCAGATCATCTACCCATAGATTTTCTGTATGAAGTTTTCGTTCCTCAACGTAGCGTTGTCGCAACAACTCTTGTGAAATGGATAATGATGCTGACTCTATTACTAAAGAGTGATATTCATGTGGCTCCTGGTCACTTACCATAGCTATAAACGCCCAGGTTTGTCCCATCGCTCCTACTGGCTGCAGCAGAATGATTTTATCCTCTTTTTTTAGGCTATAGGGAGGGGGACTCGTTTTTTGATGCATTAAAACCTGTACCTGGTCAGAGAGAAAGTTTACCAATTTATGTTGGGCACGATGTTCCATACTCGGTGTAACATAAGGTTTTCCCTCAAGCGGAAGATAGATGATTTGCGTTTGCGTGCTTGTATGAAGCAACTTAAGAACATCCGTAGTTCCCTGGGAGGTTAGCGATAAACGGTGAAATTCGCGCGATACACTTTCAAGATTTTGCAGCATTTTATACTGGCCATTGATGATCAAAGGATGGAGGTCAAGTGTTATATCAACAAAACGCACCATTTCAGGGAATATAATCAATGGAAAATTATTCCGATTGGCAATATCAATCATTTCATCTGGAATAGATTGCAAATATTCTCCCATTTCGATACATAAGCAGGAGACATTAAGGTCTATTAGCTTTTGCATGTAGTGGACTACGTTATCTTCTCCCAAATGGAACCCAATCCCGGATGTCAAAATCATTTCTTCGCCATGAATTAATGCATAGCTAGCGAAATTTGAGATTTCAAGTACGTGAACCCAGCGAACACGACGTTGAAGTCCATTTTCCCCTGCGATCACTCGTGCTTGCTGAAAGAGCGGACGCTTGATTACATCATGTAAAGTTAGTATAAATTCGTTGTCCAAATTATTCATCTCCACTCTAGTCTTGTCTATTTGTCTAAACCATTCCCGATTACATGTTTTTACTTGAAGCTATGATACATCACTTCTTGATAAATATTCAAGGTGACTATAAGAAGGTTCTTATGGTTAATACATATCAGTATCTATCTTTTTTATCTTAAAGGTAATACCGAGTATGTTAAAAATTAATGGTGTTTTTTTTACTCTTTGTCTAATGAAGGTCATTTGAATGATTAGTATATTTAATATATAGAAAAAAAACAAACGACAAGGAGCGTAGATCTTATATGATTATCGGTGTACCGAAAGAGATAAAAAATAATGAAAACCGGGTTGGCATGACTCCGGCTGGTGTAACGGCTTTTAACAAGAGTGGACATGAAGTATGGATTGAGACGGGTGCGGGGTTAGGCAGCGGATTTGCGGATAACGATTATGAAGCAGCAGGTGCAAAGATTGTATCCACAGCTAAAGAAGCATGGTCGGCGGAGATGGTTGTAAAAGTAAAAGAACCGCTGCCTGAAGAATATGGCTATTTTCGTGAAGGTTTAATTCTTTATACGTATCTGCATCTCGCCCCAGAAGCTGCATTAACCAAGGCTCTGGTGGATAATAAGGTTATTGCTATCGCATATGAAACGATTCAACTTGAGAATGGAGCACTTCCGTTGTTAACTCCCATGAGTGAAGTTGCAGGAAGAATGTCGATTCAGATTGGGGCTCAGTTTTTAGAAAAGTCCAAAGGCGGCAAAGGAGTTCTCCTAGGTGGTGTCCCAGGTGTGTCCCCGGCAGAGGTTGTTATTGTTGGTGGAGGGATTGTTGGGACGAATGCAGCAAAAATGGCTGTTGGTTTAGGTGCAAGTGTCACTTTGCTTGACATCAACCCGGATCGTTTACGTCAATTAGATGACCAGTTTCAAGGCCGTTTAAAGACGTTAGTTTCCAACAGCTATAACATTGCGGAAGCCGTAAAGAAAGCTGACTTACTTGTTGGTGCTGTTCTTATTCCAGGTGCAAGGGCTCCTCGATTGGTGACAGAAGAAATGGTTAAAACGATGCAACCAGGTTCCGTCATTGTTGATGTTGCCATTGACCAAGGGGGATCGATTGAAACCATTGATCGAATCACGACGCATAGTGAACCTACGTATGAAAAGCATGGGGTTATCCACTATGCAGTTGCCAATATGCCAGGAGCAGTAGCGCGAACGTCGACAATAGCCTTAACCAACGTGACGGTTCCATATGGTATACAAATTGCAAACAAAGGTTATAGACAAGCGGCATTGGAAAATAAAGCACTAGCTAAAGGCTTTAATGTAATGGAAGGTCAAGTAACCTATAAATCTGTAGCTGAAGCTCATGGATATACGTATTCTCCTATAGATGAGTTGTTAAATAAAGAACTTGTTGGTGTAAAGTAAATTAGTTTATCCAATGAAATTTTTCAATATTTAGTCTTTGGTATTGACATTATTACAAAACTATATTCGGAGAACATGGAGGTAGGTTGTTTATGACAGTTGTAGAAAAAGTTAAGCATTTAAAAAACTTTATCGGTGGTGTCTGGGTGGAATCTACATCCGGTCGCTATGAAGAAGTAAAGAACCCGGCTACTGGCGAAACGATTGCTTATGTACCACTATCTAGCAGAGAAGAAGTTGACCAAGCGGTAAAATCAGCAAAAGAAGCTTTCAAACTATGGAAGCAAGTGGCGGTACCGCGTCGGGCTCGTATTCTGTTCAAATATCAACAGCTTCTTGTTGATCATTGGGAGGAACTTGCTCGCCTCATTACGATGGAAAACGGAAAAAGTTACGAAGAAGCATACGGCGAAGTACTGCGCGGCATTGAGTGCGTTGAATTTGCTGCAGGTGTTCCTACATTAATGATGGGATCACAGCTTCCTGATATTGCAACGGGTGTGGAGTCAGGAATGTATCGTTATCCAATAGGCGTAGTCGGTGGTATTACTCCATTCAATTTTCCGATGATGGTACCTTGCTGGATGTTTCCGTTAGCTATTGCCTGCGGTAATACCTTTGTATTAAAGGCTTCCGAACGTACACCGCTACTCGCTAATCGTCTAGCTGAGTTATTTGTACAGGCGGGACTTCCGGCGGGTGTCTTGAGTGTCGTGCATGGTGCTCATGATGTAGTCAATGGATTGTTGGAACATCCAGAAGTAAAAGCGATCTCCTTTGTAGGTTCGCAGCCTGTAGCAGAATATGTTTATAAAACAGCAGCTGCTCATGGCAAACGGGTTCAAGCTTTAGCGGGTGCAAAAAATCACTCGATTGTGATGCCGGATGCGGATCTTGACTTAGCGGTTCAGCAAATTATCAGTGCGGCATTCGGTTCTGCAGGTGAACGATGCATGGCATGCTCGGTTGTTGTTGCTCTAGATGATATTGCGGATGAACTTGTTGCCAGATTGAAAAAAGCTGCGGATGAAATCAAAATCGGCAATGGGCTTGACGAGGGTGTATTTTTAGGTCCTGTGATCCGTGATTCTCATAAAAATAGAACCATTGGATATATTGAAGCCGGTCAAAAAGAGGGTGCAGCGCTTGTCCGTGATGGAAGAGAGGATCATGAAACGGATGGTCAAGGATATTTTGTAGGGCCTACCATTTTTGATCATGTGACAACGGATATGTCGATTTGGAAAGATGAGATTTTTGCACCAGTACTATCCGTTGTACGCGTGAAGGATTTGGATGAAGCGATTGCTCTTTCCAATCGATCTGAATTTGCTAATGGTGCATGTCTCTATACCGATAGTGCAAAAGCGGTACGGCAATTCCGCGAGGAAATGGATGCGGGAATGCTTGGAATCAATATGGGTGTTCCTGCTCCGATGGCATTCTTCCCATTCTCCGGATATAAGAATTCATTCTATGGTGATCTCCACGCCAATGGCCGTGATGGAGTAGAGTTCTATACCCGCAAGAAAATGTTAACGGCACGTTATTAATTCGAAAGGGGTACATTGCAATGATTACGTCTCAAAATAAAACCGAAGAGCTAATTGCTAAAGATCGCAAGTATCTATGGCATCATATTGTACCTTATAATGAAGCGGTTCCTCCCACGGTCGCTGTAGAGGCTGAAGGATCTTGGATCACAGATATTAATGGAAAGAGATATCTCGATGGGATGTCCGGCTTATGGTGCGTCAACGTAGGATACGGAAGAGAAGAATTGGCTCAAGCTGCCTATGATCAATTAAGAACCATGCCGTATTTCCCATTGGCTCAAAGCCATGTTCCAGCTATTCAATTAGCCGAAAAATTAAATGAGTGGCTTGAGGGAGAATATGTCATCTTTTTCTCCAACAGTGGTTCTGAAGCCAACGAAACGGCCTTTAAAATAGCGAGGCAGTATCATCAACAAAATGGAGAACCAGGCCGGTATAAATTCGTGTCCCGTTATCGTGCCTATCATGGGAATTCCATGGGTGCTTTGGCTGCGACTGGCCAAGCTGTGCGAAAATACAAATATGAGCCGCTGGCACCGGGTTTTGTTCATGTGCGTCCACCAGACAGTTATCGCCGTCCGGCTGGCCAAAGTGTCGAAGAATTTAATTTGCAATGTGCTCAAGCTATTGAAGATACCATCATTTGGGAAGGAAAAGAAACGGTGGCTGCTGTGATTATGGAGCCTGCCATTACAGGTGGCGGTATCATTGTGCCCCATCCGGTCTATATGGAAAGAGTGCAAGAGATCTGCAATAAACACGGGGTTCTGCTCATTATTGACGAGGTCATTTGCGGTTTTGGCCGTACGGGGAAAAAATTTGGCCATATGCACTTCAATATGAAACCCGATATTATCACTTTGGCCAAAGGTTTGACTAGTGGATATCTACCCCTTTCCGCTACTGCGGTTCGAAAAGATATTTACGAAAAATTCAAAACCTCTGAAGAATTTGGTTATTTCCGCCACGTGAATACATTTGGTGGAACGCCAGCGGCTTGTGCACTCGCTCTTAAGAATTTGGAAATCATGGAACGGGAAGACCTGGTTGAACGTGCACGTATCTTAGGTGAACGTCTCAGAGCAGAGATGATGGAACTGGAAGATCATCCGTTTGTAGGCGATATTCGTAGCTTTGGGTTTTTGCTTGGAATTGAGCTAGTTGAAGATAAGGTGACCAAAGAGCCTGCTGCAGCAAAAGTTGGCAAAGTGATAGCTGAATGTAAAGCCAACGGATTGATTGTTGGTCGAAATGGGGATACGGTGGCTGGCTATAATAACGTCCTTGCTCTATCTCCTCCGCTATCTGCTACGGATGAAGATTTGGATTTCATTATCGCTACGTTGAAGAATGCCATTCAAAATTTACAGTAAAATTTAAATCAAGCATGAAATACTGCTATTCTTGCTGATATCGTTGATATCAGCAAGACATGGAGTATTTGATACTCTATTAATCATGGATATTTCTTAACAACTCCATTACCCTTTTACCTGGGCTATCTTCATTTGTCCAGGTATTTTTTTAACTTCTTACATAGCAATTCAAAAGAGGAGGAGGATTTATGAGATGGTCACGAAAAATTAGTGTGGTAGGTGTACACGCAGAGGGGGAGGTGGGAAACGTAGTTGTGGGCGGTGTTCCACCGATTCCAGGTAGAAACATGTTTGAAAAAAAGGAATATATGGAGTGTCACATGGACGAAATAAGACAGATGTTACTGTTCGAGCCTCGCGGAGGCCCATTTCATAACGCCAATATTCTGTTGCCGCCTAGTGACCCACAGGCAGATATGGGCTTTATTATCATGGAAAGTACGGAATATCCGCCTATGTCTGGTTCCAATACGATTTGCGTGGCTACTGTACTCTTGGAGACAGGAATATTGCCTATGCAGGAGCCTATCACGAAGTTAGTCCTCGATGCTCCTGGAGGGTTGATTCGTGTCGTTTGTACTTGCCACAACGGGAAGGTGACGCAGGTTGAACTTACGAATGTACCAGCTTTTGCTATCCATCTCGATGCTTGCATCGAAGTGGCCGGAATTGGTACCATCACGGTCGACACGTCATATGGTGGCATGATGTTTGCTCATGTGAATGCTCAAAAACTCGGGTTTCGGATTTCTCCGGATGAGGCTCATGAAATGTGCCTGGTAGGTCAGAAAATCAAAAAAGCAGTGAATGAACAGCTTACAGTCGTTCATCCAGAAAATGAAAAGATCCGTGAAGTTTCAAATATCATTTTTGAAGGCTCGGTTGAGCGAGTTGAATCCGGCCTAGTAAGTAAAAACGGTACAGTAGTTCTACACGGACGGCTGGATAGGTCACCGTGTGGGACGGGTACTAGCGCTCGTTTAGCCGTAATGGCAGCAAAGGGGATTATTCATAAAGGTGAGAGATTTGAAAATCAATCGATTACTGGAACAAAGTTCGTAAGTCGTATTGTTCATCATACTAAGGTGGGTCAAAAAGATGCAGTGGTACCTGCCATTGCTGGTCAAGCATGGATTACGGGCATCATGGAGCTGGGAATTGATCCTACAGATCCATTTTCATATGGCCACCGGGTAAGTGACATTTGGTTTTAGAAAATGTTAGACAAGGGGGAGGTGCAACAGCAGCAATGAATACGATGGAAGGTAAGATTGTTGTCATTACTGGTGCAGGAAGTGGTTTGGGAGCTTCTTTAGCTAAAAAGTATGCTGAACTAGGTTGCCATGTATGTTTGCTTGGACGCACAAAAACAAAGCTTATTCGAATAGCTGAAACATTAAATTATAAACATTCTATTTATGAAGTGGATGTCTCATCAAAGAATGATGTGACAAAGGTATTTCAACTCATCAACGAAGAAGTAGGATCCATCGATCTGTTGATTAATAACGCAGGGGTTGGCTACTTTGATTTGGCAGAAAATTTAAACGGTGAAGCAGTCCATCAAATGATTGACATTAATTTAAAAGGAACCATCTTTTGTACTCAAGAAGTATTAAAAGACATGAAGACGCGAAATCAGGGTCAAATTGTCAACATAGTTTCGTTATCTGGTAAAAGAGGACAAGTAAACGAATCGGTTTACTGTGCAAGTAAATTTGGAGTGAGAGGGTTTTCTGAAAGCTTAGTGCTTGAATTAAAGGATACCTCTATTCAAGTTTTCGCAGCATATATGGGGAATATGAAAACCGAATTGTGGGGGGACGATTATACGATAGAGATGACAAAGGGTTTTATGGATCCCGATGATGTTGCGGATATTATCATAGAAAGTATAAAACCACGAAAATACTTGGTAGTGGAAGAAGTAAACATAAAAAATAATCCCTTACTAGGGTAACAAATAAATAGATGATTAAATAATAGACTATCAGCATAAGCAACTCTCTTATAAAAATCGAGGGCTGCTTATTATTGTTTTGGATGTTCTTCAAGATAAGAACATCAGGTTTAATATCTATATTTTAGCAATAATCTTGTTAGATTTAATACGTAAAAAAAAATGTAAAATCCATTTCACACTGTGTCCAATGATATGAATTCCAAGAATTATTATATTTATATAAATAAGAATTTTAAAATATGAAGTGAAAATTTTTCATTCAAGATGTTGAGTTTAATCTTCTGTTATTAAATGACTGGGGGATTAGATTTACATAATAATTTTACAAGGGGGGGGAGAATGAAGAAAAGAATGATATAAGCAGCTCTTCTACCATGATTAAGCTATTTGCTGAATACTTGTGGTAGTAGAGTGAAACAAGTGAAAATACAACACCTAGTAGATGAATCAGGATCACAAGAAAGTAAGGTTGCTACTGAACTTAACGCTTATTTGATACCTTGAGGAGGAATGTTATGGAAGCTATTATAAATTGGTTGAATGGGTTGGTTTGGAGTTCGGCATTAGTTTATAGTTTCCTAGGAATAGGGTTGTTTTACTCAGTTTCTACTCGCTTTCTTCAGTTAAGGTATATAAAGGACATGGTAAAACTAACATTCGAAGGCGATGTTTCCAAGGCTGGGGTTAGCTCATTCCAAGCATTGTCCATGTCATTGGGCAGCAGGGTAGGGACGGGAAATATTGCAGGTGTAGCTACTGCGATAGCATTTGGGGGACCAGGTGCGGTTTTTTGGATGTGGGTGATGGCCATTTTGGGAAGCGCTACTTCATTTATAGAAATAACACTTACCCAAGTGTATAAAAGCAAACAAGACGGCGAATATCGTGGAGGTCCACCCTATTACATTGAGAAAGGTTTGAAAATAAAATGGTTTGCTTTATTGTTCGCCATTGTCACGGTGGTTGTAACCGGTCTCCTATTACCAGGTGTACAGGCTAATACGATTGCTCTCGCAATGGATAGTGCATTTGGGATAAAGCCTGCCGTTACGGGGATTGTTATAGTCGCCGTTCTTGGAGCCATTATTTTCGGTGGTGTCAAACGGATTGCAAAAGCAGCAGAGATCGTGGTTCCATTTATGGCGATTGGCTATGTTTTAGTTTGTATCATCGTCATTGTTCTAAACATTTCCCAGTTGCCCAGTGTGGTTTTACTTATCATGGAAAGCGCTTTCGGCGTGGAAGCTACCTTTGGAGGAATGCTTGGTTCCGCAATCGCTTGGGGGGTTCAGAGAGGTGTTTATTCAAATGCCGCAGGGGTAGGTAGTGAAACCTTTGAATCGGGTGCTGCGGAAGTCTCCCACCCAGCTAAACAAGGTTTGGTTCAGTCCTTTTCTGTCTATATCGATACCTTGGTTATTTGTTCGGCAACCGCATTCATGATCCTTCTTACGGGAATGTATAATGTAAAACCTGAAGGGCAGGCAGCCATTGTAAATAAACTAGGCGATGTCGAACCTTCAATGTACACGCAAGTAGCAGTTGAATCGGTATTACCGGGATTTGGCGCCTCTTTTCTTGCCATTGCCCTCTTATTTTTTTGTTTTACTTCGATTATGTCTTATTATTATAAGGCGGAAACAAGCCTTGCCTATATTAATGGTAATCGAAAAATAAAACTGGTTTGGCCAAAGTTTGCTTTAAAGATTGTTTTATTGTTCGCTACCTATTTGGGTACTGTAAAAACGGCTACGCTAGCATGGGCGATGGGAGACTTAGGTTTAGGAAGCATGGCCTGGTTGAATATGATTGGTATCTTGTTTTTAACAAGGACCGCATTAAAAGTACTACAAGATTATGAAAACCAGAAGAAATCGGGTAAAGATCCTGTATTCGATCCGGTGAAGCTAGGAATTGAAGGGGCAGATTTCTGGGAGAAAGAGTATAAGGAAAGCTATGTAGAAAACTTTAATGAAAATCAACGGAAGCCAAAATCCATTTCCTCTTAATATTTTAAAAATGAAAGCATTAGGTAACAACCATTACTCAAGATTTGGGTATGGTTGTTTCTTTTTTGTTTAAATGTGTAAAAAAATAAGGAATCTATTTTAACTTAATGTCTAATGAATGTGTGAATACTGTGTTTTATACTTATATTATATTAATTTAACTTGTTTCCATTTATTAAAGCGTTTATAAAAATTGGAACAATAAATCAAAATGTTTACGAAAGGGGAGATGCTTTATGTTTTATTGGAAAATAATAGATGATAATAAATTAATGAATATCTACCATGAGGCAGTGAATTTAAAATTAGATGATAATTTTATTAAATTGTTAACTGATGAAATTGAACAACGATCAATTAAGCATTTACTTAATGTTTGCAGCTAAAATTCAAACAAATCTTTTACTTCTTGGAGATCTTCTTAACCAAGGGTTCAATGTACAAAGTCGAAATAATCGCTTCAAAACGTTGGGTAGGTTGTATCCCATATAATTCTTGGATGCCAAGAAGGCTTCTTTGTGTATAATGGACACAGGGATTGACTATCCAATTTCTTGAATTTTGGTCGCGCTTAACTTATTCGAGATTTGGGGAGGTACTCCTTTTCTATGCCTGAAAACCTTAAGCTACTTACGCTCAGATTTATGAAATGGATTCAATTATTGATATCTATGTAACAAGATGTCCAATGATAATAGTTTGAATAAACATAAAATTAAATTTAGTAAGTATAAAAAGGTGATCAAAGTCTATGGAACTTATTGTAAACTCGTTAAAAGAGTTTGTTTGGAATCCAGCATTGGTTTATATATTTTTAGGAATAGGGGCGTTCTACTCCATTTCTACTCGATTTGTTCAGTTAAGATGCGTTAAGGATATGATAAAACTAACGTTTGAAGGCGGTGCTTCCAATGCCGGAGTAAGCTCTTTTCAAGCATTATCCATGTCATTGGGAAGTAGAGTCGGGACAGGAAATATTGCAGGAGTGGCTACTGCGATTGCATTTGGTGGACCTGGCGCAGTTTTCTGGATGTGGATCATGTCTTTTTTAGGAAGCGCTACTTCGTTTATAGAAATAACACTTACACAAGTGTATAAAAGCAATCAAGAAGGTGAATATCGGGGAGGTCCACCTTATTATATTGAAAAAGGGTTGAAAATAAGATGGCTTGCTGTATTGTTTGCCATTATCACAATGATTGTGATGGGACTTCTATTACCCGGTGTACAGGCTAATACGATTGCTCTGGCAATGGACAGTGCATTCGCAATCACCCCTGACATTACTGGGCTCATATTAGTTGCTGTTCTTGGAGTCATTATTTTCGGTGGTGTCAAACGGATTGCAAAAGCCGCTGAAATCGTGGTTCCATTTATGGCGATTGGCTATGTTTTAGTTTGTATCATCGTCCTTGTTCTAAACATTTCTCAGTTGCCTAGTGTGATTTTACTTATCATTGAAAGCGCTTTTGGTGTGGAAGCCACTTTTGGAGGAATGCTTGGATCTGCAATTTCCTGGGGGGTTCAAAGGGGGGTTTATTCAAATGCATCGGGGGTCGGCAGTGAAACTTTTGAATCGGGTGCTGCAGAAGTATCCCATCCAGCTAAACAAGGTTTGGTTCAGTCTTTTTCTGTCTATATCGATAGCCTGGTTATTTGCTCTGCAACCGCTTTTATGATTCTTCTCACGGGGATATATGATGTGAAGCCAGAAGGGCAGGAAGCAATTGTTAATAAGCTGGGCGATATCGAACCGTCACTATACACCCAATTAGCGGTTGAGTCAGTATTACCAAGCTTTGGTGCCCCTTTTCTTGCGATTGCCCTGTTATTCTTTTGTTTTACTACGCTTATGTCCTATTATTACAAGGCGGAGACAAGCCTTGCTTTTATTAATCGCAATCGAAATATAAAACTGGTTTGGCCAAAGTTTGCTTTAAAGATTGTTTTATTGTTCGCGACCTATTTGGGTAGCGTGAAAACGGCTAAGCTAGCATGGGCGATGGGAGATTTAGGTTTAGGAAGCATGGCCTGGTTGAACATGATTACTATTTTGCTGTTAACAAGGACAGCATTAAAAGTACTACGAGACTATGAAAGACAGAGGAAAGAGGGAAAAGATCCTGTATTCGATCCGGTGAAGCTAGGGATTGAAGGTGCTGATTTCTGGGAGAAGGAGTATAAGGAATACCCTGTAGAAAACTTTAAGGAAAATCAACGGAAGCCAAAATCTATATCCTCGTAGGAGGTTTCTCAATTCGATTTATATGCATATCAGAACCGTGATGGTACAAAATGATGCATAATACCCTTAATAACATTAATTTTTTGATAGTGTTAAAAAATCAAGAAATGGTTTTAACGTAATGTCTAATGAATGTTTGAATCCTAAGTACTATATTTAATTTAAGATCAATACACCTTGTTACTAATTATAAAGCGTTTTATTTAAACTGGGATGTTGTGTAAGGAGGGAATCAAATATTGGAAATGAATAGCCGGATTGAAACTTATGAAATGGAGCAAAAATGTACACCATTTAAAAATACAAGACAATGATAAACTTTGGTAAACAACATATTTATTTGAATCAATTTCATAAATATAAGCCTAGGTAGCTCAAGGGTTTTCAAGCATAGAAAAAGGAGTACCTCCCCAAATCTCGAAAAAGTTAAGTGCGACCAAA